>JAIDRY010000240.1 GCA_029061465.1 Clostridia bacterium | reverse complement strand
ATACCATACCCTTTTATTATTGTAAACTGTTTTTTTGAGTTTGCTCTATTTCCTGTTTCAAAAATTCAACGGCAAATTTTAAAAAAAATTTTATTTTATTTTTTAAACGTGCGTTTTTTGTCAGCTTTAACGTTTATAATACAACTGTAAAAGCAAACAAATGTTTTGTTTAGAGGAAGGCAGATGAAGTGTAAGCGGCTTTTAAAATTTTATTTTTACGCCGAAGGATTGAACGCCGCACTCGACAGACTGATAGCGGCGGTTGCTGTTAAGTCCTACGAGGTCGAGGGGAACGGCGCAGAGTGTACGGAGAGTATTTTAAGTATTATTGAGGCAAAGGACGAGCTTTGCAGGCTGTGGAATTATCTTGATAAAGTTATAAGAAGTCTGAGCGGGGACGAAATAGATACGCTCCGCTATTACGGCGGGTTGAGGGTGGGTATCCGCAAACTCGGTAAAGATAAGGTGAGGGAAATAAAGCGCGCCTTAATAAAGTTCAGGCGGCGCGCACGGTTTGCGGAAAGATACCAAAGGGGGATTGAGCTTATTCGTGAGTATTACTGTCTTCTGGACTCCTCCGCTTAGACGAGAAGTACAGGACGACGACCGCGGCGGCTGCGGCAACCGTTATCACGATTACCGTTATAAGCGTTGAATTGTCGTTTTCTTCGGGCACTTTAATATCGCCGCCGCCTACTGGTTTGGGAAGTTCGTTTAACGGATAGTCCGTAACAGTCTGCGGAACATAGCCGAATTTGTCGTTACAGAGAACGTAAGCAAGCTTTGTTTTGCCGAGCAGATACTCGCCGTAGTACGCGGCGCTGACGGTAATTTGCAGGGGAGGGAGGAGGGAGCCTATTTCGTCGGTATGGAAGGTAACGTTTATCGGGAGATTGAGGTATAAGTTTTCCAAAGGCTCGTCAACGGCGACAAGCTCGGTTTTAAGGCAGTAGCCGTATACCGCACGGTAATTTCCGTTATCCTCGCCGTACTTCACGTAATACCACACGCCCTCCTCGGCAAGTATTTCAACGCAGTAGGTCTGCGGAATTATAAAAACTGCGCTCTCGGCGCTTTTGCCCGTGCAGAAATATACCTCGCTGCCCATATCGGCGTAGGCGTATCGCGGCGTTGCGGCACGCGCGGTGAGGGGCGTTTCCGCAAATAAAAATACAAGCGCTGTAAGCACGGGCAGTAAAACCGCCTTTAAAACTTTCATACGCTCATAATTTTATAACAATCCAAACCGAAAAAAAGGGAGAAATTAGCCGAAAAAGGTCTTATGCAAAGGGAAGATATTTTAAAGCGCATATCCGAGATTGACGCCGAGCTGAAAAGGCGGCGCACGCCGAATAAAATAGACTTGTACAACAAGGGCGCAAAGCGGCATAAAAAACAGCTCGCCTTTCACAAATGCAAAAAGCGCAACCGCTGGGTTTTCGGCGGCAACCGCTCGGGGAAAACCGAGTGCGGCGCCGTGGAATGTCTCTGGATAGCGAGGGGCGTTCACCCTTACCGCAAGAACAGGAAGGACGTCTTCGGTTGGGTGGTATCGCTTTCACAGCAGGTTCAGCGCGACGTGGCTCAGGCGAAAATTCTTTCATACCTCCCCAAAAGCTGGATTGCGGATATAACAATGCTTTCGGGGCGAAAGGACAATCCCGCGGGCGGGGTTATAGACCAGATAAAGATACGCAACGTTTTCGGCGGGATATCCACTATCGGGTTTAAAAGCTGCGACCAGGGAAGGGAAAAGTTCCAGGGAAGCTCTCTCGACTTCGTGTGGTTTGACGAGGAACCGCCGAAGGATATTTACGAGGAATGCGTTATGCGCGTTATGGATAGGCGCGGGGATATTTTCGGCACGATGACGCCGTTAAAGGGCAAGACCTTTATCTACGGCGAGATATTTATGAACGTGCGGAAGAACCCCGAGATATGGCACGAGTTTATGACCTGGGAGGATAACCCGTACCTTTCCAAAAAGGAAGCGAAGCTCCTCGAAAGTGCGCTGGACGGCTCGGCGCTGGACGCGAGAAAGTACGGCAGGTTTTCCGCGGGCGCGGGGCTTGTGTATCCCGAGTTCGACGAAAGTATACACGTGATACCGCCCTTTGCAATCCCGCGAGAATGGCAGGAAACAATATCGATTGACCCCGGCTTGAACAATCCCCTTTCCGCGCACTGGTACTGCGTGGACTGGGACGGAAATATTTACGTGGTCGCAGAGCACTTCGCCGCGGGTAAGGACGTGGACTTTCACGCGGACGCGATAAAAGAGATAAGCCGAAAGCTGGGCTGGAAAACGGACGCGCGGGGTAGGGTTGCGGCGCTTATAGACAGCGCGGCGAACCAGCGCACGCTCGCCTCGTCGAAGTCGGTTGCCGAGCTTTTCTGCGAGAGGGGGATATTAGTCAACACGCGCGTGGATAAGGACGTATTTGCGGGGATAGCGCGTATTAAAGCATTTCTTAAAAAGGATAACGGCGAGGGGAATTTATATATCTTTTCTAACTGCGTGAATATGATTGACGAATTCAAGCGCTACTACTGGGCGGACGGCGACACGCCAGTTAAGCGCGACGACCACTGCATGGACGAGCTGAGATATTTTATAATGACGCGCCCGCGCCCTGCGGTAAAAAACGAGGAGGAGCGTTCCGCGGTGTACGAGGATAAGCTGAGAAGAATAAGGAGGTTGAAACGCGGGAGACAATGGTAGAGAATTTGAAAGAGGCGCTTTTGAAGTGCGCGACGGGGCTTTCCGCAAGCGAGACGGTGGAGGAGTTCACTATGGACGACAGCGGAGAGTTGAAGCTCGTAAAAAAGAAGGTAACAAAGAGGGACATTCCGCCAGATATAAAGGCGGTAAAGCTTTTGATAGACGAGCGGGGCGAGCCTACCGACGAGGAATTGGAAGAGGAAAAAAGTAAGCTTTTAAAACTGCTTGACGGGCAGACTGATAAAAATTAAAGGAGAATAAAATGACGGAAGGAAATCTTACGCCCGAGAAAAAACTTGCGGGCGAAGTGCAAAGAGATTTTGAAGCAAGGCGCGAGGAGCGCCGCACAATTGAGCGGGGCTGGCTTATGAATATGAATTTCGTAAACGGCAACCAGTACTGTGAAGTGGACGTAAAGGGCGAGCTTCGCGACGAGGAAAAGGAGTATTACTGGCAGGAGCGCAGAACGTTCAACCATATTGCGCCCATAATAGATTCAAGGCTTTCAAAGCTTGCGCGTTTGCGTCCCGCACTGAAAGTCATTGCGGCATCCGACGACGAGGGCGACAGGCGCGCCGCCTCGCTTGCGTCGGCTATACTTTCTGCGGTGCAGGAGGACGGAGATATAGACGGAGTGATGAACGCCGCCGCGCTGTGGTCGGAGGTGTGCGGAACATCTTTTTATAAAGTAATATGGAACGGTAAAAAAGGCAGCGCCGTAGGGCTGACTGAGGACGGAGAAAAGGTGTTCGACGGCGCGGCGGAGGTGGTTGCGCTTTCACCCTTCGAGATATATCCCTATTCGCTGTCCGTTGAGAGCCTTGACGAACAGCCGAGCATAATTCACGCAAAGGCGCTTCCCGTGGAGGAGATTGCGGCGGCGTACGGCGTGAAGCTTGCGGGAAAAGATTTGAACGATATTTCACTTGCGCCGTATATGCGCGGTAAATCCAAGAGCGCGAAGGGCGGGTACGAGCTGATTATCGAAAGATACGAAAAGCCGACGTATGCTATGCCCGACGGCAGACTTACGGTAGTTGCGGGCGGGGAGCTTTTGTTCGACGGAGCGCTTCCGTATATAAACGGCGAAAACGGCTCGCGCACGTATCCTTTTATCAAACAGTGCGCAATGCCACTTGCGGGTAGCTTTTTCGGAGTAAGCGTTGTGGACAGGCTGATACCGTTGCAACGGGCGTATAACGCGGTTAAGAACAGAAAGCATGAATTTCTGAACCGCATTTCTATGGGCACTATCGCCGTTGAGGACGGCTCGGTGGACGCGGACGAGATTGCCGAGGACGGACTTATGCCGGGTAAGGTTATAGTTTACCGTCAGGGCAGTCAGCCGCCCGAAATGCTTACACTCGGCAGCGTGCCGACGGGGTTCGATAAGGAGGAAGAAAACCTGTTAGCCGAGTTTGCAAAGATTTCCGGCACGGGGAATATTTCCGAAAATGCGGACAGCTTTGCGGGCGTAACCTCGGCTACGGGGTTGCAGCTTATAATCGAGCAGGACGACCAGAGGCTTAGCCTTACTTACGCAAGTATGAAAAGGGCGTTGAAGCTGATAGGGCGGCACATATTGCGGCTTTACAGACAGTTTGCGCCTCAGCCGCGCTTGTTGAAATATTCGGCGGGAGGCAGTGCGTACAGCGTAATTGCGTTTAAAGGCAGTGATATTTCGTCGGACGACGTCGTGCTCGAATCGGACAGCGACCTCAATATGACCACCGCGCAGAAGCGCACCGTCATATACGAAATATTGGATAAGGGGCTGTTTTCGGGCGGGGACGGAAGCGTTCCGCCGTCGGTTAAAAACAAGCTTTTGTCGGAGCTGGGCTACGGCTCGTTTGCGCCCGCGCGCGACCTTACGGAATTAAACCGCGCCCGCGCCGCAGAGGAGAACGAAAAGCTTTTAAAGGGCGACGCGCCCGTTAAGGACTACGACGACCATGCGGTACATATGGAGGAACACACCGCGTATCTTCTCACAGCCGATATAGGCGGCGCTGCGGAAGAGCGCATATGCGCACACATAAATGCGCACAGACAAAATTTACAAAAACTTTCGGAGGCGGAAAATGGATAACGGAAACGAAGAATTGAAGGTTACGGCGGATTGCCCCGCAGGGGCGGAAAATGAAAATACAGCCGCGGCAGAGCTTGGAAAATTCAAGAGCGTTGAAGCCCTTTTAAACGCCTATCGGGCGCTTGAAGCCGAATTTACCCGACGCAATCAACGGCTGAAAGAGCTTGAAAACGAGAACAAGGCGCGTGAAAAAGACGTCAGCGGCGCGCCCTCTTGCGAAAGCGGAAATACTGAAAGCCCTGCGGCTGTTCAGCTGGACGAGAACGTTAAAAGAGCGGTTATAGAGGATTATCTCAAATCCGTTTCTTCAAACGGCGTTCAGCTCATTTCAGGCGGAGTTGCTTCCGCCGCACCGCGCAGCACGCTCAAATCCGTAAAGGAAGCGGGCGAGCTTGCGCAAAGATATTTAAAAAAAGATTGAGGAGAATTTTAATTGATTACTATTCAGAATGCGGATAAAGCGTTAAAGGACTACTATTTAGAGGCGGTAAGCTCGCAGTTGAACGAGAACGTTTCACCCTTCTTTTCGGCTATTGAAAAGAGCTCGACGGACGTGTTCGGCAAGGACGTAAAGGTCGCCGTCGTGCGCGGCAACGCGGGCAGTATTGCGGCGGGTGCGGAAAACGCGGACTTGCCCGAGCCTTACAAAAACAGGTATCTCGACATCACTCTGCCCCTTAAAAACATTTACGGCACGATAGAGATTTCAGACAAAGCGCTGAGGGCTTCCAAGGATTCTTCGGGTGCGTTCGTAAGCCTTGTCAATGCGGAAATGGACGGACTTATCGGAAGCGCAAAGCACAACTTCCAGCGTATGCTTTTCGGCGACGGCTCGGGCAGAATTTGCAAGATACTTTCCAAAGTAAAAAACGGCGTTTACAAGGTCGACGTTTTGAAGGATTACTTCTTGGGACTTATTATAGACGCTATCCCCGACGTGCCCACGTTTAACGATTCGCTGGGCTTGCAGATTATCGCGATTGATAAGGCGAACAGCACCATTACCGTGAATAAGGAAACTATTTTGGACAACATTTTAAACAGACCCGTATGTATCCACGGCGCACATAACAACGAATTAACCGGTATCGGCGCCCTGTTTTCGGGCAACACCCTTTACGGCTACAACAAGGCGGATGAATCGTTTATGTGCCCCTACGACGTGGACGGCGACAACGAGCTCACCGAGGACAAGCTTATCGAAGTTCTCGACCATATGGAGGAGACGGAGAACAGCAAGATAAACATGATACTCTGTTCTTACTCTATGAGAAGAAGGATTGCAAAGCTTATTGCGGACAACCGCCGCGTGGTAAATTCCACCGATGCAAAAACGGGCTACGGCGTAGTAACGGTCAACGACGTGCCCGTATACGCGGACAAGTATTGCCCCGAAAACGTCATATACTTTTTAAATACGGACGACTTCCGTCTTTGCCAGCTCTGCGACTGGGAGTGGCTCGAGGACGAGGACGGCAAAATTTTAAAGCAGGTACCCGGCAAGGCGGCGTATTCCGCAACGCTCGTCAAGTACGCCGAGCTGATATGCACCAAGCCTTGCGGTCAGGCGCGTATGTACAACTTAAAGGAAATTGACGGCGTAGTCAGCGGCAGTTAATTTCAACTTGGGCGCGGGCGGCTGAAAAGAGGCGCCCGCGCTTTAAAAATTTTTCAGGAGGGAAGATGAAAGTTAAAGATATAGTCGTGCGCGCGTTGTTTTTCGCGGGGCGCGACGACGTTGCAAATATCGTTGAAAGTAAAGGTCAACACACAAGCGAAAGCACTGAGGTTTTAAAGACTATGTTATACTGCTTCAACGCCGTTCAGGACGAGCTTGCAAGAAACTATTTCAGTTTAATTACGGTGGAAAAGATGTCGGCGACGAGCGGTATATTTTACTTTGAAGATTTTACGCTTAACCCCGTAAGGATAATATCGGTAAAGGCGAACGGCGCCGACGTGCGGTACACGTTATACCCTAAAAGCATTGTCTGCGACGCGCGCAGCGTGGAGATTACATACGAGTATTCGCCCGACAAGCTCGGGCTTGACGGCGAGTGTGCGTTCACGGAAAATCAGGCTTCAATTAAAATGCTTGCGGCGGGTGCGGCTTCGGAATACTGCCTTATCAACGGCGAGGTAAGTCAGGCGGAGGCGCTTGAAAATATTTACAGGCAGGAGATAGACAAGATAAGGCGCAACAAGCTTTCCGCCGTAAAATTTCCGCCGAGGAGGTGGGTATGAGCGGACCGTTCCCCAAAACGCGCAAGCTTTCTTGCGAAGTTTTAAATGCGGAGGGCGCTTTGCCGGTAAGCTGTATTTCCGTTGACGGAGGGATATATCCCGCGCTTTGCGCGGTTAAAGACGACGACGGCTGTCCCGAGAGCGTGCTCGCCGCAACATATATAAAGAGGTATTCGCGCTTTGTGTGCCTTACGGACGAGGGCGTGTATTTCACCGACTTCGGCGGCAACTACGTTTTATCGCGCTTCGAGGTTGATTTTACTAATCCTTTCTTTTTCGAGTGCGACGGCGACACCTACCTCGTCGGCGACAATCACGCGATAATATTCCGTTCGGACAGAAATAAGATAGTAGATTTAAAAAGCCAAATCTGCTGCGGCGCGGCAAAGAACGGCAGACTGTTCGCAGTGGATAGCGAAGATAAATTCAAACTGCACTGGACGGGCACGGAAGGCGGCGCGGACTGGACGGAAAGCGTAGGCGGCGCGGGCAGCGTGAATATAGACGGCACGCGCGGTGAAATTTTAGATATTACAGTCTACAAGCAGAAGCTTGTCTTATCGTGCGCAAACGGCATCGTTATTTTCAATGCTTACGGCAATCCCGAAAACTTCAAACTGCAATATATCGACGGACTGATTGAAAACGTAGTTAAAGGCACGTCAACAGTTGCGGGCGGAAAGCTAGTGTTATGTGCTGAAAAGGGCATTTACTCATTCGACGGAGTGAGCGCGGAAAAGCTGGATATTCCGCTTTTCAAGGATATGAAAAATATTGCGTTTGCAAAGGGGCTGGGCGACGACTACTATATTTCGGCGGAAAGCCTTGCGCTTAAAAGAAAGGTCGTCTACGTTGTCAACGTAAAGGCTAAAACCGCGTATATCGTGGACGTTGCCGCAAAGCTGTTTTACGAAAACGGCTGTATGTACTGCTTTACCGACGACGGACGATACGCACTGAAAAAGGGCGAAAATTTCACCTATTTAAGCGGCGTGTTCGATTTTGAAACGAGGGGCAAAAAGACGGTTACTGCTCTGCACTTCGGCAACGAAAAGCCCATAGCTATTACGTTGTTTGCGGACGGACGAGAGAGGACTTTTGCAAAAGCCGAAGGGTATATAAGACCCAAACTAAGGGGTGAAAAGTTCAAAGTTTTAATTAAAGGCTCAGGCGAGGTAAAGGGAGTTAAAGCAATTGCGGAGGCGGGTTATGACGTTTGATATAATTGAAGTTTCCGAAGACGAGCTCAAAGATTTTACCACCGTGCAGATGCAGCTTCTACGCACCGCGCAAAAGAGCAAAAACGAGCTCAGATACAACCTCGAAAAGGATATGGAATTGTTCACCCAGCTTGTTATGACGAACGATATGAAGTCGTCAACCCTGATAGAGCAAAAGCGCAGGGAGCTTGAAAAGGAGTTCAACCGAAAGCTTGAAATTTTAGTCGAACAGCTCAATTACAATTTAAGCCTTGCCGAGCCTTACCCCGAAGGAGCCGACAAGGACGACGACGCGCCGTATATAGTGGATTATACTCTTTCGTATAACGAGCGTTACAACATAGTCCGCGCGTACTATCTTGCGATAGACGACCCGTCCGAGAGAATGGCGCTTTACACCGCGGACGAAACTGCACGCAAATACCTCGGCAGTTACTACGCAACGCTGTATAACGTTTTGTATACTTACAGCAAATAAATCACTTTACATTCGCGCCGTTATTTGTTATAATCAGTCGTATGAAAACTGCCGACAAATGGATAGATTATAAAATAATAGCCACTTCCGACGGAATGAAGCTTGAGGACTGGAAGGACGCAATTCTTCTGCGCCCCGACCCGCAGGTTATCTGGAAGGGCAAGGACTTATATTCCTATCCCCAAATCAACGCGGTTTACCACCGCAGTGAAAAGGGCGGCGGCAGTTGGGAAATAGTCAAGCCTTTCCCCGCCGAGTGGACAGTAAGCTACGGCAATTTGACTTTTAAGGTAAAGCCTATGGGCTTCAAGCACACGGGGCTTTTCCCCGAGCAGGCGGTCAACTGGGACGAGATGAGGCGGCTTATCACCCTTGCAAGGGAAAAGGATAAGCAAAGGGAAATTAAGGTTTTAAACCTGTTTGCCTACACGGGCGCGGCTTCTGTTGCGTGCGCCAAGGCGGGCGCGAAGGTAACGCACGTGGATGCGGCTAAGGGCATGGTAGAGCGTGCGGGCGAAAACGCAAGGCTTTCCGGCGTGGAGAGCGGTATCCGCTATATCGTGGACGACTGTATGAAGTTTGTCGCGCGCGAGATAAGGCGGGGCAACAGATACGACGCAGTTATTATGGACCCGCCCAGCTACGGCAGAGGTCCCGGCGGCGAAATGTGGAAGATAGAAAGGGACTTGTTCGGTTTCGTCTGTCTTTGCGCAAAGCTTTTGACGGATAACCCCGTGTTCTTTTTGATAAACAGCTATACTACGGGGCTGCAACCCGCGGTTTTAAACAACATATTGACGCTTGCGCTTAAAGGCTATAAGGGCAAAACACAGGCTTATGAAGTGGGCATTGCAACCGACGAGGGAATACCCCTTCCGTGCGGGGCAAGCGGACTTTTTACGGGAGATGGTTATGACGGCTGACGAGCTGATAATTTTATACGAAGATAATCACGTAATAGTGGTATTGAAGCCGCAAATGGTTGCGTGCTGTCCCGACGAAAGCGGGGATAACAACCTTTTCGACGTAGTAAAAGATTATATCAAAACTGCGTACAACAAGCCCGGCAACGTGTTTTTGGGGCTTGTGCACAGGCTTGACAGACCTACGGGCGGAGTTATGGTTTTTGCCAAAACCTCAAAGGCGGCGGCAAGGCTTTCCGAGCAAATGAAAAACGGCGGGTTTGAAAAGAAGTACTACGCCGTACTCGTAGGCACTCCTTCCAAAAAGCAGGCTACGCTTGAAAACTATTTAAGAAAGAACAGCGTAAACAACACCGTGTACGTATGCACGCAGACGGAGGAGGGGGCAAAGTTCGCCTCTTTGGATTATTCCGTTTTGCAGGAAGCAAACGGACTTTCGCTTGCGGATATAAAACTACACACAGGCAGAACGCACCAGATACGCGTGCAGACTGCGGCAATAAACTGCCCCGTCTACGGCGATATGCGTTACGGCGGGGATAAAGCCGTAAAAGGCAAGCTTGCGCTTTGGGCTTATTCGCTCAAATTCCCGCACCCCACCACGGGCGAGAGTATGAAGTTCATTATAGAACCGCCCAAAGACGAAACCCCTTGGAAGTTATTTAATATTTAAAATGAAAATCCCCCGATTTAATCGGGGGATTTCTTTACTTTATATCAAAGAGCTTGTCTATCATTTTATATCCGTCGGGGATATAAGTTTTTGTGCTTTCGGCTTCGCTTTCGGTATAGCGTTTTGCGCCGTTGCCCAAATTCTTTACGGTGGAGTATAAGAGGTAGGGGACGGGGTTTGCGGTGTGCGTTTTTATATCGCACGGAGTGGGGTGGTCTGGGCAGACAAGCATAGCAAAGTCCTCGCCCGCCGCCTTAAACCTTTTTATAAGCGTGCCTATAACTTTTTGGTCGATAAGCTCTATCGACTTAATCTTATTTTTATAATCGCCGTGGTGTCCGCATTCGTCGGGGGCGTCTATATGGATATATACAAAGTCTAGTCCGTTCAATAACTCGTCCGCAGCTGCGTTAGCCTTGCCCGCAAAATTGGTGTTGCAATTTCCGGTTGCGCCGTCCACGTCTATAAGCTTAAGTCCCGCAAGCACGCCTATGCCCTTTACAAGGTCGACCGCGGAAATCAATCCGCCTTTAAGATTACGCAGAGTTTCAAAATTTTCAAGCGCGGGTTTTGTTCCCTCGCCCCAAAGCCAGATAGAGTTGGCGGGGTTTTTGCCCTCTTTAATTCTCTTTAAATTTACGGGGTGGTTGCGCAAAATTTCACTGCTTCTTTTCATCATTGCAAGGTACGTTTCGGCGTTTTCACCCGCAGGTAAATAGCTTGCTATTTTTTTGTCCGATATGTCGTGCGGAGGGGTGAGTTTTGCGCCCGTCTTTATTCCCTTTGCCACAAGGCAGTGCCTGTATTGCATACCCAGATAAAGGGTAAATATTTCGTTGTCGAATTCTTTTTTTAGACAGGCTATAAGCTCGGCGGCCTCGTCGTTGGGTATGTCGCCCGAGGAGTAGTCGACCATAGTTTTGTATTCGTAGTTTTCCTCATCAGACAGCGTTACGAAGTTGCAACGCAAGGTTACCTCGTTGCTTTCAACGTTTATGCCGAGAGATACGGCTTCAAGCGGCGAACGCCCCGTATAGTACTTTAAAGGGTCGAAGCCCATTACCGCCATATTAGCCACGTCCGAGCCGGGCGCAAGCCCCTCGGGCACGTTCTTGCTTAGTCCCACTTCGGAAAGGGGCGCAAGAGCGTCGAGGTTGGGCGTTTTGGCGTATTCTAAAGACGTTTTATTATTCAGGACGGAAAGCTTTTCACCAGCCATTCCGTCCCCTAATACTACAATATATTTCATTTAATTCAAATCCCAGTTTATCGGCTGTTTGCCGTGAGCTATAAGATATTCGTTTGTTTTTGAAAACGGCTTCGAGCCGAAAAATCCGTTAAATGCGGACAGGGGGGAGGGGTGTGCCGACTGCAATACAAGGTGCTTTGACTTGTCAATAAGCGGCGCTTTGCTCCTTGCGTTGCCGCCCCATAAAATGAATACAACGTTATTTGTGTTTTCGGATATCAGCTTTATAACGCTGTCGGTAAACCACGACCAGCCGCAGCCCGAGTGTGAGTTCGCCTGATGCTCTCTAACCGTCAAGGTTGTGTTGAGTAATAAAACTCCGTCTTTCGCCCACTTGGTTAAATCGCCGCAGTCGGGTTCTTTAATATTCAAATCGCTCTCGATTTCTTTATATATATTGACAAGCGAGGGGGGAAGCTTAACGCCGGGCTTGACCGAAAAACAAAGTCCGTGCGCCTGACCCTCGTTGTGGTAGGGGTCCTGCCCTAAAATTACCGCCTTGATTTCGCTGAGCGGAGTGTAGCGGAAGCAATTATACAAATCGTACATATCGGGATATACGATATGGTGCGAGTATTCGTACTTCAGAAATTCGCGTATCTTTTGGTATCTTTCGTCTGCAAAGAGGGGAGCGAGAAGCTCGTCCCAACCGCCGTTTAAAGGTTTCATATGTTTTCTAAAATTTTAAGGTAGTTTGCACATTCGGCTTTCGCGCCCTGTAAGTCGTGCTCTAAATAGTTGCCGCATTCCTCGCACTTATTGCCCGGTACTTCGTCAAAGGTTTGCGCAAGGGCAAGACTATCTGTAAGCAGTTTTTTAACTTCGTCGTAGCCGAGGTTGACTGTGAGCAGGTAAAAGCCAGTTCGGCAACCCATAGGGCCGAAGTAAATTATATCGTCCTTGTGCTTAGAGTTGCGCACGATAGTTGCTATAAGGTGCTCGATTGTGTGCATTGCCGCAATGTTCAGATAGTCGCCGCCGTTGGGTTTTTTAAAGCGTAAATCCCACGTGGTAACGCCGTGCGCCGTGCCGCAGAGGTGCAGCCCTTGTTTAAGCTCGTCGTGGTTTTTTGAAAATGAAGCTATCTTATCCACGTGCCACCTCGTTCATAATATTTTCAAGCTCGGCTTCAAGCTTTGCAAAGCATTTGCCGAGGTTTTTGAAATATTGCTCGGCAGTGCTGCCGCTGCCCGCTATGTCGGAAATTATTTTATAGCTTTTAAAGCTTACGCCCGCGTGCACGCATGTTTGCGCAATAGCCGCGCCTTCCATATCGCGTATATCGGCTTTAAGCTCTTTCGTCAGTAAATTAAAATCGTCTTTGCTGTCGTTAAATCTGTCGCCCGTGGCAAGCCTTTTCAGAGGGTAGACCGACTTTGACGAAACGCTTAAATAGTTTTCGTCGAACTCGTCCAAAGTTCCCATAGCCGTGCCGTTAAGCTGCGTTAAGTCGAAGTCATACTGAACGGCTTTTTCTATCGCATAAACGTCGGCAACGTTCATACTTTTATCAAGCCCGCCCGCAACGCCGAGGTTTACTATTTTATCCGCGTTGAGGCAGTCAATTGCGTACTGCGCGCCGCAAGCCGCATTTACCTTGCCCACGCCGCAAATTACTACGCTTATTTCGTGCCCGAAAAGGTTACCTATAAAAACCTTTTTGCCGTTTGCAATCTTTTGGCTCACGTCCGTCATATTATTTAATAAGGGCGCCGCCTCTTTTTCCATAGCTATAATAAAACTTATCATAACATTAACGATTCAATATATTCAATCTGTTCTTTGGTCGCAAGCTCTTTGGTGAACGCGCACGCGCTTCCCGCGGCGGTTGCAAAGTTCAAAGAGGAGAAGTAGTTGCCTGATTTTATATATTCGTGCAAAAATCCCGCAATCATACTGTCGCCCGCGCCGACGGAATTGATAAGCTGTCCGCGCGCCGCCCGCACGTAAATTGACTGCGAGGTCTCCGTTACCATTGCCGCGCCCGACGAGCCGAGTGAAACTATTACGTTTCGTGCGCCCTGCTCCTGCAACTTTCTCGAAAGGGCGTAGATACCCTCGACGTCGGGAATAGTTGTCAGCGAGAATATTTCGCACAGCTCGTAAATGTTGGGTTTAATGAGGAAGGGGCGGTATTTAAGCGTTTCGGTCAAAAGCTTGCCGCACGCGTCGACGACTAAGTTCACACCCTTTAAATTAGCTTTTAGTTTTTTGAATAAATCGGCGTATGCGGTACAGCCGAGCGAGGCGGGAACGCTTCCCGACACTACGAGCCAGTCGCCCTCTTTTAATAGAAGTTTAAGCTTGCGCACAAGCTTGTTTACGTCCTTTGCGTCAAGCTGCGCGCCCGTGCCGTTTACGTCCGTTTCCGTATTAGATTTGACTTTTACGTTAATTCTCGTCTGCCCCTCGACTTCGATAAAATCGTGGCTAAGCCCGAGCGCGTCAACCGTGTCGCTGATAAATTTGCCCGTGAAACCCGCAACAAACGCAAAAGCGTGCGTTTCGTCGCCAAGCTCCTTTAAGGCGAGCGATACGTTTAAACCCTTGCCGCCAACCGCAAATCTTTCCGAGTTGGTGCGGTTTACGATACCGCTTCTTATATTATTCACTTGAACGTAATAATCCAGCGACGGATTGAACGTAACCGTGTAAATCATAAATTAACTTTAATGCATTTTACTGAATTTGTCAATAAAAAACAATTTATACGCTTGATTTTTTGGCGCGCGTGCGGTTATAATAAATAGCGTAGAGAGCATATCTTTATCCTATTCGGGCTAGTTTCAGATTCGATTGCGGGTGGAGAATGAGAAAAGCATACCAAAGGCTCGGCTTTGTAAAAACGGAAACTTAAATTTAAATGCAGAATCAAAAGATTCAAAAGTCGTAGCTTTCCCCTCGTTCAGAGGTGCAAGCATGGCTTGCGCTGCTTAACTTAAAAGCGGTCCGTCGCACCTTTTTCACCGTCGGAAAGGTTGCGGCGCTATCAAGACGGTAAACTTTCACCGCGTTTTACCGCGCGCGGTAAAAGCAATTTTTGCGGTATGCTCGGCAATCTCGCCTTCCGTCGGCACGTTGCCGCTAAGATAATAGGCGGATAAGTATGTAGAAAGCTCAGACAAAACTTGTAAGACTCGGGTGCAAGTCCCGACTGGTCCACCACAGCGTAGTTATACGCACACCCACTTGAAATAGAAACCGATTTGTCGGTTTCTTTTTCTTTTGCGCTGTTTTCCTCGTTTTCGCGCCCGTCGTAGTCGGGATATATAAGGTTTAACAGCAATTCGTCTTTCTGCCCGCCTTTCAAGTGGAATAAGATTTTCATTTTATCGTCGTACAAAAGCACCCTATAAATAAATGTGTCGATTAGGGCTTTGCGGCTTTTGGTCTTTGTGTAGTCAAGTGTGCGGAAGTGTAACAGCCATTTGCGAATGTCCGCATAGGTGTAATTGATTTGTAACGCTTTTTCGCTCTCTATGGTTGCGTTCAGCTCCTCGTTTTCGCTTTCCAGCTTTTCGATTTGTTTTAAAATCGTGTCGGCAATTTTGCCCAGCATTAACGCTTGCATAAGGTTGTTTATCGCCTTTTGATTTTCGGCAACTGCGCTTTCCAGCCGCTTTATTTCGCTGTCGTTGCGCTCCGCTTGTATCAGTAAATAGGTTTCGGCGGCAACAAGGTCTATAAACTCGTCGGTCAAAATTCCGTGCGGGTTTTGCGGCGTTCCGTCGCCAACAAGGGCGGTAACAATTTCGTCCTCAATAAACTGCTTGCGGACTGTCCGTTTGTCGCATTTGCCTTTTGACGCGCCTACACATTTATAATAGTGGTGTAATTTGCCGCTTTTGCTCGTGGAGCTAACGCCCGTCATTTTGTTACCGCAATGCCCGCATAACAGCTTTTCAGATAACAAATATTCCTCTATGGCTTTGCCTCTCGACGGAGCGGCGGCGTATCTTGCTAAAACCCGTTGCACCTTTTCAAACAGCTCGTCGTCAATAATGCGCGGTATGCCGCCGTCGATTTCCTCGCCGCGATATATGTATTTTCCGAGATAGCGGCGGTTGTGGAAAAAGCTCTGAAAACTGCTTGTCTTGTTCCATTTCGCGCCCGTTGTGGTTTTAATTCCGCGCTCGTTCAGATAGCTGGCTATTTCCGCATAAGTGTACCCAGCGGCAAACATTTCAAACATTTTTTTGACGATGGGCGCGGTTTCCTCGTCAATAACATAATTCTTTTGTTCGTCTATCTTGTAGCCAAGCGGGATAATACCGCCGAAAAACTTACATTTTGAGGCAGATATAGAAATGCCGCGCTTTATCTTTTGAGATAGCTCCGCGCTGTAATATTCCGCCATACTTTCCAAAACGCCCTCGATTAAAATACCGCTCGCGTCGTCCGTGATATTCTCTTTTGCGGAAAGTACGCGCACGCCGTTCTTTTTCAGCTTTGCTTTGTATGTCGCGCTGTCGTAGCGGTTACGGGCAAAGCGGTCAAGCTGGTAAACGATAACATACTGAAAGCCTTTGCGCTTGCTGTCCTCTATCATTTGCAGAAATTCGGGGCGCTTGTCCGTCGTGCCCGTCAATGCGCGGTCTATGTACTCGTGAACTATGCGCATATCGCTACGCTGTGCAAATGCGTAACACTCTGCCAACTGCCCTTCAATAGATTGCTCGTTCTGACTGTGTGAACTGAAACGGGCGTAAATAACTGCGTTTTTCATTGTGATTTGCTCCTTTGCGCGGGGTGCGCCTTAAAAATTTTGTGTTCGCTTTGGTGCTTACCGTCTTAATCAGCCAAAAACGCCGCCGCAGGGAAATTGTCAAGGGTTTGCGCCGTAGGCGACGGCGGCTTTATGCCCTACGGGAAATAAATAGCCGCCCTTTACAATTTGACAAGGCGGTATATTCCGTCCCCAGACGGTAAGCACAAGCGACACAAAAACTATAAAATATTTATTGAAAACATATAATCATACATAAAAATTATAGCACGGTAAATATATCGTGCTATTTGTATATGCTGTTACAAAACTACTTAAATTGTCGAATAAATACTTATAAACGCTTATTCAGAATAAATTGCATTTACTATAATTTGAGCAAGATTTTCTATTGTTTCTTTACAACCATTATCAAGCCACGCCATTGTTACATTAAATACCATACCCGCATATAGGTACGGCGCATATTTGCTTTCATTAGGATAATCGTTTTCAAAAGTTGCCGCAAAATTTTTATTCAAATAATCAAGGTATATGTATTCTAAATGCGCTCTACGCATTAACTTAAAAGGTTCTATATTTTCTTTGAACATTGTCAAAACGCTGGTTACGGTTTTTATGTGGTCGTCTTTACATCTCGGAAAAAAGCGTTGACTAAAAATAAATTTTTTTGCATTATGCTCTAAATAGTAAATTAGTACATCTTCTTTGCTTTTAAAATAGCGATAGAACGTAGCCCGTCCTACGCCCGCTTTTTCAACAATATCTTTAACGCTTATTTTTTCGTACTCGTTAGCACTCATTAGTTTGAAGAGGGCTTGCATAATATAATGCCTTGTGTAATCTTCGGTAGCGTATTCCACGATACAAATCTTCCTTTTTGTCTCATTTTCGGCGACACATTTTCGATTGTGTCTAACTGCCCTTTTAGTGGGTTGATTTATTGCGCCGTATAGTATATGATACACTTGTCTCGCGGGAAAGTCAACCGAAACGCGCGTCGGTAGTTTTCCAAAAGATAAATAAATTAACGGAGCGATAAAAAAATGCAAGAAAAAGATTTTGTGTCTTATGAATATAAGACGGTAACGGTTAAAGCAAAAGAACAAAGCAAAGCAATGGATATGTACGAGGCGTTTGGTTGGGAAATTACAACGGTTGCGCCCGCTACGTTGGACGGTGTTACGCTTTCGCTCAAACGCGATAGAAAGCAGAAACACAAACAAGAACTTACCAAACTTGAACGGCAAGCGGAAGATTTAACCGACACTATAAATAGTTTGGAGCGTTCAAAAACAATGTTTGGAAATATATTCGCTTATATTTTCGGCGTAATTGCAACCCTTATACTTGGCGGCGGTATGTGCCTCGTTATGCTCATTGAGAATAGCATACCCGCGCTTATCGGCGGTATCGCGCTGGGTATTGTCGGTATTGCGTTGTGTGTAGTCAATTATCCTATCTACAAAAATATTGTTACAAAGAAAACAAAGCAAGTATTGCCCGTAATCGACGATAACGAGGAAAAACTTGCAAACACACTTGAAAAAGGCAATGATTTACTGCGTGCTGATACTATTTAATAATTTAGTCTAAAAGGTAGTCCGATAATGAGAAATCTGATTTGCAAGTATAAAGAATTGACATTTGAACACAAAACCGTATTAAAAACAATTCTCGGTTTATGTTTTTCAAGCATACTTGCTTGCGGTAAGCTCATTATCGGACTTTTTACTGACTATAATTTGATTAGTATTGCGGTATATACTTTTGGAATATTACTTGCAAAACTCGAATGCGTACTCGGCTTAAAAACAAACAAGAGAACTTTCAAACAACGCAATTTATTGGTCGCAGTTTTCCTTTTTATATCAAGTATTTTCTATATCGGTTTTATGTGTCGTATGTTCTTTATTGAACGCAAAATTAAAGACAACGGTATGGTATATGTGCTTTTGCTGGCGTTTATCTCATTTGTAGAACTTGGTTTTGCGATTACGGGACTGTTCAATTCAAAAGTCAAAGGACATTATATTCGTAATATTAAAATTATTAACTTTTGTATTGCTTTAATAGCGATTTTAACAACGCAAATGTCTATTATCAATATGACATCTAACTCGGGCATTGTAGATATTTCAAACGCTTATACGGGAATAGGTGTCGGCATTTTTATTGCGATATGTGCTGTATTTATTTTGATAGCCCCGAAAACAGGCGTAATTGACCGCGAACACAATGTTTTTGCATTAAAGTATGCGGATAAAAACACATTGATAAATTTAGATAATGCTACCGTTGAAATAGTATTAAGTCGAAGTAATGTTTACGGCTCGTACGTTTACCGCGCAACAATACAAGACGGTAACACAATAGACGGCAATATAGAACGTGAAAAGTCGTTATGGAAACGTATGCACGTTATTCTGAAAATAATATGTTGTATCCTTTCAGAAATACTTATATTTGTTTGGTTGATAGGCAGATTATTATTCTTCTTACGTTCAATAAATCTTCCAAAGCGATTAGAACAGAAAATGAATAAAAACGGTTTTGAAATAATTGAAATAAAAAATGAATGATAAAAAATCAAGTGAAAAGCAGCTATACTACGCTTGCTGTCCGTATTGTAAAACCATACTTATACAAGCTCAAAACGGTATGGACGGATATATAAAGTGTCTTAAATGCGATAACTACATACATATAATTATTCGCAACGATACGGTAACAACCAAAACAAAATCATAATAAAAGAACGCTCAAATTCGGGCGTTCTTTTTATATATAAAAAGCCTTTATACGACAAAGGCTTTTATTTTATACTTACACAATTTTGTTACGCTGTGCATAGGCGCATTTTTGCGTTTTGCATAGGCTTTTTCTATTTGGGAAACTGTCGCGCCCGAACAAATAAATACTGTTTTAAGAGTTGAAATCTGAAAAAAGATAAGAGCCGAAACGGAGCAATAACGCCCTAAAAGGGGTTGCTTTGTTTCGGTCTTTTTCATTTGCACCTCGTCGGCGTATTGCGCGCTGTCGGGGCTTTTTCTTTATACGGCGAAAACCGCC
The DNA here is from genome assembly GCA_029061465.1 of Clostridia bacterium. GTDB lineage: Bacteria > Bacillota > Clostridia > Christensenellales > Borkfalkiaceae > Coproplasma. The sequence continues at coordinate 10,043 of JAIDRY010000240.1, read as the reverse complement.
GATAGCGATTTTTCAAAACAAAAATCAAAATCGGAGGTTTTCAAAATGCCAAAAATCAAATACACGTTCGCGGACGGCACAACAAGCGAAATCGAGGTTACGGACGAGCTTTACGCCCTGCACCTGCAATTATTACAAGAGGAAAAGCGCAACCATTGGCGGGAAACTCGGCGGCATTCCTCTTTAAATTATTTAATGGAATTAGGCGTTGACTTTATCGACACCGCCGCCGATTCGTTCGCCGCCGTAGAGTTGCGCGAGAACGACGAGCAAATACATAAAGCAATATCAAAATTATCATGCAAGCAACGGGCGTTGCTGGAAAAGGTGTTTTACGAGGGTAAAACACTTACCGCTATTGCGAAAGAAAACAACGTATCGCAACCCGCTATTACTCAACAGCTTGCGACGATTTATAAAAAAATTAAAATACTTTTAGAAAAAACCTTATAACTACCCCTTTGCCGTGCTTATAGGTAGAGGCTTGAAAACTGCCTACTAAACGACGGGAGCGAAACAAAATGAAAGTCAAAAAAGAACTGATACAAAACTATCTTGACAAACACGGGATAAGGGCGGCAAACCTGGCGCGGGATATGGAAATGGACGAAAGCGAGGTTGAAACGCTTTTACGGGGCGAGGCTGTAAAAGAGGCAACGGCGCGAAAGTTTATTTATTTCTTCGGTGCTGACGAGGCTGTGAAAATGATAGACTGGGCGGCTATTGGCAAGAAAAACCCGTTCGAGGGCGGCAAAGACTAAAAATTTATAAGGAGCATTTTATGGCAAAATCAAAAATCAAAATCATTATTGCGATTATTGCGCTTGCGCTGGTCGTAGCACTTACGGCGGGGCTTATAGCCCAAAGCATAACGATTAGCAAATTGAAACAGTCGCAAGAACAATTACAAACCACCTACGCAACGGACGAAAACGGCGTAAATATGGATAATTCCAGCACTTACAAAATGCCCAAAACTATGAAATTTTCGGCTGTGGCATTAGCCGCTAACCCTGCGGGAATATCGGTAAATGTTACGGCGGCGGTTGAGCCTGCAACGGCAACGAATAAAGCCGTTGACTGGTCTGTAATGTGGGCTGACACTACAAACACCGCAAACGTATCTGACTATGTAACAGTAACGCCCGCCTCAAACGGTAGCACAACGGCAACGATAACCTGTTACAAGGCATTTACTGGGGATATTTTGGTTGTAGTTACTACCCGCGAGGGCGGCTATACTGCGGACTGCGTTGTTTCGTTCGTCGGCAAGCCTACGAGCTTAAAATTAACCTCTGTAAACGCAAATAAAACGGGCGATAAATACGGCTTGGGCGTTGGTATTACTTACGATTTTAATATAAGTCTTTCTAACGCGATTAACGCCGTTGGCGAGGCATACAAAGATTATAGCGTTTCGGTAGTTGCGACGGGCGATTTAACGGTAGGCACATATGAGTACGACCCGCGAGGCAGTAAGACTTGGTACAATACACATTCAGCAAAACTATCCGATTATGTAAATGACATAATTACTTGTACTATTGCGGGCGAAACTCTGCGCGTTACCATTAACAAATCAATAGAGGGCTATTATTCCGATATGGTGCGTAGCGGCTCTATCAAAACATATCACAATAAAGTTCAGTCCGTTGATAGTGAGTGCTATTTTACTGTTTATGTCAACTGCAAAAAAATCGGTGTAAGTGTGCAGGACACAATAAAGGTTGCTATTGATAGCAGCGTTGTAACGGGCGTTTCAATATCGGGCAACGGCGTAATTGAAATTTAACGGGGGAATTTGTATGACTATAAAATCAAAAATCATTTTAGCTTTTACGTTGGTTTTTGTGCTGTTATTCGTGGCTGTGTTTACCGTTTGGCTGGCGTTTGCCTCTGATAACAAAAAGCACTTAACGCCCGAAAACGAGGTTACGGCTCTGCCCGATATAGGCGGTATGACTATTGCGGACGGCAATATTGAAAGTAACGGAATATCGCTTATGAAAGCGAAAATCGCGCCCGCCGCTTATTCTGACTACGGCATATCTACGCAAGCGGAAAACGCCTATACGCTGACCGCCGCTATCACGCCGAACGACGCGAATAATCAGTTAGTTGACTGGGCTATTGCTTGGAAAAACCCGTCTTCGGCGTGGGCGTACGGAAAAACCGTAACGGACTATGTAACGCTGACAACGGCAAAGGACGGCGCGTTGACGGCAAATATAAGCAGTTTGCAAGCCTTTGGCGAACAGATAATTATTACTTGTACCAGCCGCGACAACCCGAACGCAAAGGCAAGCTGTACTGTGGACTACGCGCAAAAGCTGACAAGCTATAAATTGTCTTTCGGTAATGTCGATATTAACTTGGGCGGCGATACGAACGTAATTTTTGAAATTAACGCAAACGGCGACACGGTAGGCGGCTCGGCTAATGTTCAGCTTGTTAAATCAGATACTTATACCGTCGCGGAAACATTTACTTATACCATAAAGCTAATATCAAACTACAATGTTGACGGCAATACGGGCGATTTATTTAGTCTGGACGGACACACAATATCAGGCAGCCCTTCTCAACAGTTTGATACGCCTATATCGTCGTTGTACTTTGATTTTAATCACGAAATATCGCATTGGACGATTATGGGTAGAAACAAAGATATATTATTCAAAGACTTGTCGGCGGCTCAACTTGTGCCTTATTTCTCGAATATTACAAACGGCAATATGTATTATGTTTCGCTTGATATAACTGGTAAATATAGCTCTGTCAACTACAAGTCGCATATCAAGTGCGCGGGTTATAAAAATACCGCCTCTGTACAGTCGCTATCTTTGAGTAATAGCTCTATCGTTCTATAAGGGGGTGCGGAATTGAACAAGGCGGGCAAGATTATTGTATTTTTACTTATTGCAGTTGTACTTGTCGCCGCAATAGGTATAATACTGAAATTCACGAACAACGGCACGACGGAATTTAAAACCTTTTATGTAGAGGTCAACGGCAAAATACATACTGATAAAACGCAAATTTCTCTACCGCTCGGCGAGGAAATACGCTTTGAAACTAAATACATTTTAGCAAGCAATAAAGCGGAAAAACACAAGGGCTACACCGTCAAAATCGTACCAAACAAAACGGATAAAACAATGTTCGATTACACGGTTGACGGAAACACTTACGCATTTACAAATCAAGCGGACTTTACGGCGGGCTTTGACATAGTGAAAGACGAAACGGGCTTTACTCTAAAAAACGACGGGCTGACGGTTGAAAAGGTTTTACAAAAAATGTATTCGGGGCAAACAGTTGAAATAGACAGCTCGGCTTTGGAAATGTCAAACGCCTATTTTAATCTGATAGTGTCCTCTTATAACGGGGATAGCTCGGTATGTTTCGGCTTGCTGTTCGATATTCACGTTTCGGGCGTAAATCTTGACAAGGGGGAAATTGTATTTTGAGTGTTGTAAAGAAAATATGCGGTCTTATGGTTTTGCTTTTACTGTGTTTTATATCGGTGCTATGCGGGCAAGGTAACTTGCCCGTAATGGCCGCAACCGATAGCGGCTATTCTTCTGTTCTGGACGACCTCAAAAAAGACAGTAGTTTTTCCGAAAGTCATTATCCCGCCGCTGGTAACGATTACAGTTTACAGGTAATACAGCTTGCCGAAAGCGTAAATAAAGAATTATTTGTATATGTGTATCAACCGTGCGGGAACGCAAAGGGCTTGCGGGCATCGTCTATAAATATTTCGGTTACGGTCAACGACGAGTTAAGCTATCACAACTATAAAATGGAATACCTAAATTCCAGCGGCGTGTTTTACAAGTACAAAGTAAAAGACTTTACCGTATCGAACGCGCCCACGCGCTATTATGCGATAAGCTCTATATACCGCCCTTTCGACGGGGATATTGACGAGAACGCCGAACACGGCAACCAAATAACAGAGGTCAACTATAACGTAAGCAAGCAGTATTGCTTTTCAGAAATTAACGGCAAGCCGTATTGCTCCGTCGTAGATATTGAAACAATAACCATTACGGATAAGTTTGTAGGTTTTGTAAGGTATAAAGACGGTTTTAAACTCTATGTCGGAGCTTGCGACAGCCATTTTGTAGCGTTCAATACAGACAAGCCTATTGATAAACTTTTAGAGGCTGACGTTTACTACACTACACAAGCCTATACTTGGCAGTCGGGTTTAGGCATAGGCACAAAAGAGTATTTCAAGGACAAGTCCGACGAATACGCCTATCTGAAATATACGGATAAAGTCGAACATAACGGCGGCGGGCTGTTCGCTGGCACTTATACTTGGGATAGGATAGAAACGACGGAGCAATTTATAGCCGAAAACGATTTAACGCAAAATGTTTATTCGGGTGCATTACTCGATATAAATGTAGCAAACAAAATTACCGACGAGGGCAAGGCGGCTTTACGGGGTAAAAAATGGCTCTTGCGTTTTGCTGAAACAAGTTACTGGTTAAGTAGCGGTTACGGCTCTACTACCGAACGATATACGCTTGTGGGCGACGTTACCATACTGCGCTTAAAATTTGAAACGGACGGGATAACTTATAATCTCGGTGTTATTGATAACAAGCAGTCCGGTAGCGATAAGCCCATTAACGAAGAAGAATTACAAGTTAAACCGAACACAACGGGAATTATCATTTTAATAATTGTTTTACTTGTGATTTTGTTTATCGTACTTATAAATTTTGTGCCGGCGGTTTTGTCGCTTGTTATAAAGCTGTTTATATGGCTTTGCAAAGGTGTACTGTGGCTTATCTGTGCGCCGTTCAAGCTAATCGGCAAAATAATAGGAAAACTCAAAGGATAAAGCGGTTAAATAATTTTTATCGGATAGCCCCGCGCCGTATCGGTGCGCAACGGTGTGGCGCGGCGTATCAAAATAAATATTCAAGGAGCAAAAAATGGAAAACTTAAACAAGGTAGTCAAGGAAATCAAAATTGTTGCAAAGACCTCTAAACGCGGCGGCAAAAATCACTTTGTCCGCGTGGAGCTTATAAACGGGCGTTCCGCTGATGTGTGGTGCGATAAAGAGGTTGTCGAACTCATACAGACCTGTACGGAGCTGGGCGTTGAGCCGTTCAAGAGCTTTACGCTGGAAAAGCGAACGAGCGAAAAGAACGGCGCGGAATATATTGCGGTTGTACTGAAAATGTTTAACGACGACGAATATTTTTATTTCTTACCCCGCGCAACGAATACTATCGTTGAATTGCTTATAGCAAAGGTCGCAAAGGACGAGGCGGCAACGCTTGCCAAAAACGAGGCGGCAACGCCCGCGAAAAAGGCTTAATCTATGTCAAACCCTAAAATACCGCAAGGCTATCAAGGAACATACGCCCGCGCCGCCGACGGCTCGGCAACTCTTATTATGGTGTCGCGTTCTGATAGCATAACGGACTATACCGAAAAAAAGGAGCATAAAGCTATGTCAAATCAACCCACTAACGAGCAACTGGCTATCACGGGCGAACAGCCGCACGGTCAATATACGCCCTATACCACCGAACAGAAAAAGGAATACGCAAAGCAATTTACCCGCGAACAAATAAAGTCGTACAGACAAGGACAGAAAAGCGCATACGCGCACATGGGAAATATCGGAAAGCGTAATTCTTTTTTCATACACAATAATTTGAAAAATGACGAGGCAACGCCTCCCGCGCCGCCTCCCGCAAACAAGCCCAAAAGTACGAAGAAAAACCAAACGGGCAACAAGTAAAACTTTATAAAAGGGAGCGGGCGTTTGTCCGCTCCCTTATTTCTTTTTGCGGGGTGTTATGGAAAACAAAACATACTATCTGACTTATGTCGTCGGGGAGCGCGGCGTTGGAAAAACAACATTACTTGCGCATTTCGCTACCGAATATATGATACCGCCGCGCTCCGTACTTGATTTGTCCGTATGCAAAAAGGAAATCGAGCGGCTGCGGGCTGGCGGCTGGGATAATCTTTCACTTGCGCCGCACGTTCAACACTTGGTCTATGTCGTGGACGATACATTTATTGCGCGGGGGCTGGGCTATAAACCGCGTATATCAATGGAATTACAGTTTGAAAAAATCGGGCTGTTTGACGGCGTTCACGAGGTTGACTATTTACTGCCTTACGCAAAAATCTTTTTGCCCGAAATACAAAGCAAGTTAGACAGCCGCAAGTCTATGACTGCGGAACGGGTTGCCGATTACTTTCTGCGTTATATCGAACGGCAACGCAAAGTCGGCGTTCAGATGTGGGCTGATACACAAATAGACGATAGCGCGGATAAACGCTTTCGTTCTCTTTCCGATAAGCTCATAGAGGTACAGCGCAAACAAGACTATTACGACCATTACGGGCGGCTTGTAAAGACGGTTTGGAGCTGTTACGAATTTGAGGGCATAAGACAATACCAGCGTTACAAAGACAGCGGCAACGTGCGCGAGGCGGTAAAAACCGAATACACGCATTACGGCAATATTTATAACTGCGTTGACAGCTTTTCGGGCAAAGAATACTTTTATTACGGTATGAAAGGCAACTATCATACACGGCTGGCAACGCTTACGGGCAACGACAAAGCCGCCATGCTGGCGCGGTGTGAACGCTATCCGCTATTTAAGCAGGACGAGCAAAAAAGCAATAACAACGAGGTTACGGAGCTATGGAAAAGTTAGATTTTACGGAACTGCACAAGGAAAAGCTGGCGGTTATATTCGAGAATATAGACATTTTAACGGCTATGAAAGAAAGCGACACGCAACTACCGCCGCGCTTTTTCCGTGAAATTACCGACGATGTAATTTTGAACTATAAGTCAAAAATGGGCATTTTGAACAAGAATACAAAGTTTGTTACAAAGGAACTAATAAAGGACTTTAAACTGTTACGACGGGAGCAACGCCGACGGCAAGCTGAACAACGCCGACAGCGCAAGCGCGAAACTATTTTATACGTTTTGCCCGCCTCGTTTATTAACCCTTAACGCGGCAACACACGGGCGGCGACAGCCGCCCGTGTGCCAGTAGGTTACTATTACCCTACTGACACTGCGTCGCGCGTCGCAAGATTTTAATACTTTTCAAAGGTGGTTACTCTATGGAAAATTCCGAAATAAAAACACCGTGCGTTATAGAGGACGAAACAAAAACGCCCGATAATTCAAAGCAATTAAAACGCTGGGTGCTTACGATTAACAACCCGATATTTGCCGACAGCGGATATACTGAAATAAACCCGTCCGACACCGATTTAGAGGTATTGGAAAATCACTACGATTTATCCGTATTGCAAGAGGACGAAAACAAAGGCTATTTTGAATTTAGGTATATCCAGTTTGAGAAAGACGGAAAGCCCGTGATAATTAAACGCCCATTTTTTAAAGATTTGGACTGTGTAGAAAAATATATAAAAGGTCTGAAAGAAAACGGCAGTTTAAAATATGCGGTATATCAGTATGAGCGCGGCGAAAATGGCACTTACCATATACAAGGCTTTATTATATACAAGGGCGGCAAGCGGTTTAAAAATGTTAAGCAAGATTTTCCTACTGCACATATAATTATCCCGCGCGGTAGTAATTTAGAAAACCGCGACTATTGCACTAAAACCGATACAAGAATAGCCCCGCCTGTTGAAATTGGGGAGTTTAGCGAAATGCGCTCCCGCAACGATATAACACAATTTTTCGAGGCGTTAAAGCTGGGCGCGGATAATATTCTTCTAAAAGGTATGTTCCCCGTTTTATATTCACAATACGGACCTGATAAGATAGAACGATTTAGACAAGACGAATTGAAAGCCGAATACGGCAAAAAATTCCGTAATGTGAAAGTTACCTATATTTACGGCATACCCCGAACGGGTAAAACAACCTATATTTACGACAATTACCCGATAGAAGATATTTGCAGAATTGACAATTACTTAAAAGGCACGTTCGAGGCATACGACCACCAAAAAATATTAGTGCTTGACGAGTTTACGGGTAAAATAGACTTGCCGTTTATGAATAACTTATTAGACAAATTCCCCGTACAACTGCCCGCACGATTTTCAAATAGGACAGCGTGTTTTGAACAAGTCTTTATTATATCAAACTTGCCGCTGGATAGACTATACAAGGACGAACAAGCCAACGCCTGCGAGGTTTATAACGCTTTCATATCAAGAATACACAACATAATACAGTTTACCGCTCTGGGCGTGTGGCATTACGAAAAAAAGGACGGAAAGAAAGTGCAACCGCCAAAACAAGCAAAATTGACTTTGACACCCATTGACGACGACGGCGAACTGCCGTTTTAAGCACTTACGGAAAGCAAATATTTTAAGTCGATATAAAAGGAATTTCATATATGCAAAACACTACCCCGTGCGGAATAACTGTTATATACTTTGTCGATAAGGGCAAAAACATTTACGCCAAACTGCCGCCCGATAGAGAACAAGCAAAAGAGCTGTCAAAGCGTATCTATAAGAACGCTATGACAGCCCTTGCAAGCCGTGAGCCGTCAGCTCCGTGCGACTAACTGTTTGCCGTATAAGGCATATTCGGATAACGGCAATTCAACCGCGCAGAAAAATTCCCGTCTATCAACCTTGTATATTTGGGTGTGCGCTTTTAGCGTTTTCCGTTCCACCAAAACGGCACGGCGCATAAAAGCGCCGTGCCGTTTTGGTGTGTCGGAACTTGCAAAGTCCCGTCATATTGAAGCCCGCAGGGCTTACTGGTGGAATTTAAGTAAGGACTTTAAGTATCAAATTTTTCTATTCAAAATCATTAAAAATTTTATTTTTAATTAAAATCGGATATCTACTATTAAGCTTTGACAAAAGTATATTTTTTGTAACAGTATCATTTAAATTATAAATGATTAAGTTTAAAAAATTTTTTATCAATATATTTAAATTCGTATTTAAGTCGCATTTTAAAATTGCATTTTCTGTAAAAAAACAATCAAATTTAGAACCGCATTTTAATTTTTCATAAATAACATTTTTATCAGTTATCTTATTGTTTATGAACGGCAAAATATTATCGCCGACTTTGAATTTCTTTTGTAAAATTGCGTTATAAATATCCCGTGCGGTATAGCAGAACCCATTGCTGTTTACTAAATTAAATTTTAATAAATCATTACGAGGAATATATTTTATAGTAATTTCGTCGTTTATTATACAGAATAATTTATCAAGCATTAATTCAATAAAGTTTTTTTCTTCCGATGTATAATATGAACTATCATATAATTTTCCGATATAGCTAATAAATTTGTCTTGTTCATAATTAGACGGAAATATCAATTTTTGAATTAATGTTTTACAATAATTTTTTGATTTATCAGATAATAGCTGAGTATTTTCCGTTATTTCAATAGTTGTTTTATTTATGGTAAATAATTCACTGCTTACGTAATTAGATATAGGTAAAAAATCATATCCGGTAAGTTTTTTTATCGCTTGTAAAGAATATTGTCTGTTTTCAGGTATAACGTTTATTAAATACCTTTCTAAAATTATATCTTCTAAAAGCGCTGTGGCAAATGTTGCCGTAGCGCTTTTTTTATCAGATATAATTTTTCTATAATTGAACATAATTCCATTATATGGAATGTTATTCCATTAGTCAACAGTTTTAGTTATTTATACTTAAATTATGGATTTAAAGGATTTTGGGCTAAAAGTAGCAAAAGCGAGGATAAAAGAAAATTTATCCGCTTATGAATTAAGTTTAAGAATAGGCAAGGACGCAAGCTATATCCATAAGCTTGAAAACGGTAAAGTCAACGTAACTTTGAACGTAATATTCAAGATTTGCGAAGTTTTAAAAATAGAGCCTATTGAACTGTTTAAGTCTGAATAAATTGTAAGCCATCGGTAAAAGCCGATGGCTTTTTTGCTGTCGGGACTTGCACCCGACGGGGCGCTAACGCACTAATAAATTATTTTGCCTATTGCAAACGGATAAAACGTATGTTATAATGCCCATATAGCCAGAATAAAAAAGGCG
>JAIDRY010000024.1 GCA_029061465.1 Clostridia bacterium | reverse complement strand
GGCGTTGCCGTTCCCATGGTTCTGGGAATATTAATCGCGCTGCCGTTCAGCGAATTAGGGCTTGGCGTTACCAACATTTATAACTGTATCTTTATCGGAGCTATTCTTACGGCGACGTCGGTTGCAATTACCGTATCCGTATTGAAGGAGCTCGGCAAGATAAATTCCAAGCTCGGCACTACTATCGTGTCCGCGGCAATTATCGACGACGTTATCGGCATAGTTGTTTTATCCGTCGTTACGGGTATTGCGTCTGCGGGCGGTGCTGAAAATCTTACGGGCTTTGATTGGTTCAAGGCGCAGTGGTGGGGCACGATAATTATGATTATCGCGTTCTTCGTAGTTGCAATCGGTCTCGGCTTCGGTATATCCAAGCTGTTCCGCTGGCTTGAAAAGAAGTGGCCCAACACTCACCGCTTGCCTGTATTCTCAATAGTCGTATGCTTCGTTTATGCCTGGGCTGCTGAAGAAATTTTCGGCGTTGCGGACATTACGGGCGCGTTCCTTGCGGGCATAATCCTTTCGACGGCGCACCGTTCAAGCGAATACACCGACAAGAAGGTAGAGGTAAATACCTATACGATTTTCGCCCCTGTGTTCTTTGCGAATATAGGTATCAGTAACATACATTTTACGGATATGAGCGGAATGCTTATCCTGTTTGCGTTCCTTGCCGTTCTTTTAGGACTTATCGGAAAAATCGTCGGCTGCGGCGCGGTTGCAAAGTGCTTCAAGTACGGCTGGCGTGAAAGCACTATCGCGGGCGTCGGAATGATGGCGCGCGGCGAGGTTGCGCTTATCGTAACAGGAAAGGCAATGGAGTCGGGACTGCCCTCGCAGTTAATGCTTATGACGGTGCTTTTAATTCTCGTTTCGTCAATACTCACACCCATACTTTTGAAGGTGCTTTACAGCAAGGGCAAGGGCGAGCCGCCCGCAGACGGCGAACCGCAAAATGAAGAGGACGTCGTTTACGGCACTTCGGCGGAAAATCTGGGCACTGCGACAGACTAAAATAAAAATATAAAGCGGAGGATATGAAAATCCTCCGCTTTTAAACTGCTTAAAAATTTATCAGCGTGAAAGCATCCAGTCTTTCACGTTTTCGCGTTCTATGGGCACAATGTTTTCCATCGGATACTTGGACAGGTGACCGCCGTTAGTATAGATAAAATATTTTCCCTCGTTTGTTATGTAAAGCGTTTCTTCGTAGCCGTCCGGGTCGCCCGGTTTCCCGAACGTGAATTTTTTATCAACGGTAGAGGTTTCCGTGTCGTAAAGAACGTTGTTTATCTCTTTACACATATCAATCTCCCTAAATCGGGTTTAGTCTAACACTTTTATTAGTTTTAGTCAATTTAAAACGGCGGCGGCGCGCCCGCGCCGTTTTTATGTTAAAAAATAAATAAATGTGAAAAGCGCGTACAAAAAACAAAGTAATTGTGAAAATTTGTCAAACTGATTACTGTCAAGTAAAAATACTTGACAGTGTTTTATTACGGTGTTATAATCGCATAGTAAATACGTTATGGATAAAATGTCTTTTATCGGGCTGTGGGATATTTATAAAGGGTTACTTACGCCCACCCAGCAGGAAATAACCGATTTGTATTTCAATCTCGACTTGACTTTATCGGAAATAGCCGAGCAAAAGGGAATATCCCGCCAAGGCGTTTCCGAATGTCTCAAAACCTGCAAAAAACATCTTGAACCGTTTGAGGACAAACTGCATCTCGCAAAAAGGTTACAGGAAATTTGCTTGCAGGAATCGTTTTTGCTGACCGACGCGGGCAAGTGGGCGAAAGAATTTAAA
>JAIDRY010000239.1 GCA_029061465.1 Clostridia bacterium | reverse complement strand
AGCTCGCTACTTAAAAAAACGTCTGCGCGGGCAAAATTTTCCCGCGCCGTAACCGTCTTAATTTCCATTTTCGTTTTCTTCCGTATCATCGCCGGATTTTGTTCCGTCGGAGGGACCGTTAATTAGTTCTTTTTTTGCTTCCTCTTCTTCTTTTTTTGCTTTTTGGGCAGCCTTTGCCGCTTTTGTCAGCGGGAACACGGCAAATTCGTTTAAAAACATTAAATCAACAACCGCAAGCACAGCTCCTAAAACAATCCAGAAATCGGCAAAATTACAAAATGCCATTCTGCCGAACATATTAAGCCCGAACCAATCACGCACCTGAAAGAAAGCAAGTCTGTCGATAAGGTTGCCTATTGCACCCGCTATAAGCATAGAAATTGCAACCTTTAAAATAACAAATCTGTTAGGCAGAAAAATAAACCCGAATAATAGTACTATAAGCAGAATAAAAGTCAGGGTTATTAAAACGGGCTGACCAATTTCAGGATTGTCGTCGAGAAAGCTGAATGCACACCCCTGATTGCGTATTCCCGCTTTGATAACTATGAAGTTGGGGATTATTACCGCATTCCAGACAAACTTTTCTTCCAAAAACTTCGTTAGTAAGTCAGATGCAATAAGCACGGCGATTACTACGAGCAAAATTATGCCGAGCTTGCCGAATTGCGGTTTTAACTTCTTTTTGAACATATTATATATGATAAACTAAAAAACCACCGTTGTCAAACAAGTGCGGGTGAAAATGATGTGAGAAAGACAAATTATAAATCCCCCTAACCTTACGGCAGGGGGATTAATTACTTTGCAAAGCCCAAACTTATTAATATTGCTCTATCGACTTTCGACATCGTCGTTTCGTTAAGCTCGCCAATCCGCTCTTTAAGCCTGCGTTTATCAAGCGTGCGGATTTGCTCCAAAAGTATTACCGAATCGCGCACAAGTCCGTAGCTTTCAGACGGAAGTTCGATATGCGTCGGAAGCTTTGCCTTGTTTATTTTGCTGGTAACAGCCGCCGCTATCACCGTAGGGGAATACTTATTCCCAACGTCGTTCTGAACTACGAGAACGGGTCTTATTCCACCCTGCTCGCTCCCGACAACGGGTGACAAATCGGCGTAATACAGTTCTCCGCGCTTAATCGTCATATACTACCTCACTTAGGCAGGGTATAATTTATTATATGTACTGCCTACAAATAATATTGACAGCGCAAAGTATTTTTATACGCTTAGTACAATTTAAAAATATACAAATTAAGGAAAAGAAAAGCGTAATACGCAACAAGGCAAACAAGCAGAATTATACCCGTAATGCGGGTTAAAGATTTTGTTTTTCCCCAGCTGGAAACGAATATAAGTATTGCCGCAAACAGTGCGACGGCTCCGCTTATAATTCCCTCCATTGAAAAGCTTAATCCCGCCGAACCAGTACAAAGCGCGCCAACGCCGCCTATCAGCAAAATATTTGCAATATTGCTACCTATAATATTGCCCGTAGCTATACCGACGTCCCCTTTCTTTGCAGCGGAAGCCGAAGTTACAAGTTCAGGAAGAGAGGTTCCGAAAGCAACGACCGTAAGTGCAACTATTTCGGGACTGATTTTCAAAACGTCCTGCGCAATAAACTGTGCAGAATTAACTACGAGCTGAGCACCGCCTACGACCATGCCCAAGCCCGCAATGGTAATAACTATTAAAAACCAAACTTTATTTTTCAGGTTTTCGTAACCCGCCTTTATCTTTTGCCATTTAGTGAGGTTTTCATTTGGAACGCAGTTGTCCCCCTCAAAGGTTGCGGCAACCGCCGTTGCTTCTTCAAGCATTACCTTAGACTGCTTTTTCGCAAGGACTATATTATACGCCATAAACGCGAAATACAAAACCAAGAGGATAAGACCTTCCCACCAGGTGAACACATTATCGAACGCGCCAAGCAAAACGAAGAGCGCACTTACAATAATCAGAAACGGCAAATCGATTATGCGCGTAGTTTTTTCAACGGGCAGTTTGCATATAACAGCCGATATACCGAGTATTAAAAAGATATTTATTATATTGCTACCGAGGATATTACCTATTACAAGCTGGGTAGAGCCGCCTACTGCGTCGGTAATTGTTACTGCAAGCTCCGGTGCGGAAGTTCCGAGAGCAACCACAGTAACGCCAATAATAAACGTGGAAATTTTAAGCTTCTGCGCAATACCCGATGCCCCGTCGACAAAAAAATCTGCGCCCTTAACCAATAGCACGAAGCCCAAAACCAATAAAAATACTTGTAATACTATTTCGCCTGCCATTTGTTTACCTCTTATAATATTTTAGGTAAGTCGGGATAAAAATATAAGACCTCCGACTTAAATTACTTTAAGTCGAAAGTCTTGTTCCTCTTTTCAAGGGGTTACGGCACGATAATATCT
>JAIDRY010000238.1 GCA_029061465.1 Clostridia bacterium | reverse complement strand
TGAGGTCTCGTGGGCTCGGAGATGGGTATAAGATACAGTGCCTATACGGTTACGGGTGTTGGCGAAGAAACGGTTGTCGTTATCCCCGCCGAATACGAGGGTTTGCCCGTTACAAAAATACAGGGTCATCACGGTACGGGCGCATTTGCGCAAAAGGCGTTTACTTCCGTTACTATTCCCGATACGGTTATCGAAATCGGATCGAATTCCTTTTACGGCTGTAAAGAGCTGATGACGGTAAAATTTGGTGCGGACAGCAAATTAACCACTATCGGAAACAATGCGTTTTCGGCCTGTTCGTCGCTTAAAAATATGACTATTCCACAAGGTGTAAAGACTATCGGCGATATGGCGTTCAACAACTGCGCTTCGCTTGAAAGCTTTACGGTTGCAAGCGGCAACACTGCATACCGCGCTGAAAACGGACATTTAATTGAACGCGCGGCTAACACTCTTATCCGCGGCGTTGCAAACGGCACCGTTCCCGAAAGTGTAACGAGCATCGCGCAGGGCGCGTTCCGCAGAACGAGCGGAATTATCGAACTCAATATTCCGAAAACGGTTACGACAATCGGCAATTCATTTATACAGGACAGTACTATCACGAAGATTAATTATTTAGGCACGGAAGCGGAGTGGAACGCTATTCAAAAGAGCGCGACGATGTGGAATTACGGCAACCGCGAAGTTCGGGTTGTGTATGTAAGTACGCCTGTAACGCCGAGCGAGCCTAAAATTCTCGTTGCATATTTTTCCTGCACGAACACGACGGAATCAGTTGCGCAGTCAATTCAAAGTGAAGTAACAAATTCGCTCCTTTATAAAATAACTCCCGCCGTTCCGTACACCGCAGACGACTTAAAATATTATACGGATTGCAGAGCCGACAGAGAGCAGACAGACCCGACTGCCCGTCCCGAAATCAGCGGAAGGGTTGAAAATTTAGAACAGTACGACGTAATATTTATCGGCTATCCTATATGGCACGGACAGGCACCGAAAATTATTTATACCTTTCTTGAAAGCTACAACTTTTCGGGCAAGACTATTATTCCTTTCTGCACTTCGGCAAGCAGTCCTATGGGTTCAAGTGCAACTAACTTGCATTATTTAGCACCCGAAGCAAATTGGAAAAACGGCGCGCGCATAAGCGGTAACAACGTCAGCGCGCTTATCGCACAAATGAATTAGAGAGTAAAAATTAAGCGGTTGACATAATTGCAAATACTCATTAAAATATAAGTATGATTATTAAAAAACTTAAAGGATTTACGGCGTTTTTAATCGTCTTGATTGCATGCTGTCTTATGGCGGTGTGCTCGGCGTGTGCGAATAATTCGGGGAATACCAATCCTCCGCCGAGCGGCAGTACCGAGCAGCCCGAAGAGGGTGACGGCAACGACAATACCGAACAGCCGAAAGACGACGAAAAGGATATTACGGTTATGTATCTTTATATCAACGACAATAAATTAGAAGTTACGCTTGCGGAAAATAAAGCCGTTACCGCGCTTGTCGAAATACTCAAACAGGGCGATATTACTTATACTGCAAACGATTACGGCGGGTTTGAAAAGGTCGGCTATCTGGGACATTCGCTTCCGACGGAAAATTCGCAGATAACTACGCAGGCGGGCGACGTTATCTTATATTCTGGCAATCAGATAGTTTTGTTCTACGGCAGTAATTCCTGGTCGTATACGAGATTGGGTAAAATCAACGGATATTCCGTTTCGGAGCTTAGCAATCTTTTAGCCGCAGGCAAAGGTAGTGTAGAAGTTAAAATAAGCTTAAAATAATAAAATTAAAACGGAGATATTTTATGAAAGTTAAACAGACGGCGGGGCGCGATTCCCTCGGTGAGTTCGCACCGAAATTCGCGCAATTAAACGACAACGTGTTATTCGGCGAGGTGTGGTCAAGCGACGCGCTTCCGCTTAAAACCCGCTCTATGCTGACGGTAACGACGCTCGTTTCAAAGGGGCTTATAGACAGTTCTTTTTTGTACCATTTGCAGACGGCAAAGGCTAACGGCGTAACCAAAACAGAAATGGCTGAGCTTTTAACCCATATAGCTTTTTATGCGGGCTGGCCCAATGCGTGGGCGGCTTTCTGTATGGCAAAGGAAGTGTACAAGGACGACGACGGCAAGACGGGCGGAATGTTCGGCATAGGCGAACCCAACACCGCGTATGCAAAATATTTTATCGGCAAATCGTACTTAAAGCCGCTTACCGACCCTAAGAAAACCGTGTTTATGGCAAACGTCACGTTCGAGCCGAAGTGCAGAAACAATTGGCATATCCATAAAGCCGAGCAGGGCGGCGGGCAAATACTTTTGTGCGTTGACGGACGCGGCTGGTATCAGGAATGGGGGAAAGATGCGCAGAGCTTAAAGGCGGGCGACGTGGTGACTATTCCCGCGGGCGTAAAGCATTGGCACGGCGCGGCGGCGGACAGCTGGTTTTCGCATATCGCCGTTGAGTGCGCGGGCGTAAACACTTCAAACGAATGGCTTGAACCCGTCTCCGACGAACAGTATAACAGTTTGGAAAAGTAATATGAATTTAAAAGGAACACACCCCGCGGTGTGTTCCTTTTTTTATTGACATAAATTCCGTTATTTGCTAAAATAAAAATGCCAAATCAATTTAATATTTTTTACCCTCATTGGGCATAGTTTAGGTAGAACTATGCTCAGTAATCGCAATACACTCAATGAGGGTATTAAATTGGTTTGGCGACTAGCGGTGAAAAGCATATTCTACGGTGCCGTTCCCGCAAGGGACGGTATCTTTTTTATCTATGAAATCCTGCGCTTTTTTCGGACATCGTGATATGGAAGTTGAACAATATAGAAAAAAGCTGTTGCAAACTTTGTGTGACCTCATAGAAGATAAGGGCGTTG
>JAIDRY010000237.1 GCA_029061465.1 Clostridia bacterium | reverse complement strand
CTGTTAAGTCCGCTCTCCTCAAGCCCGAGTTCTTCCAAAAATATTGCGCTTTCTTCGGGTTCCATAAGCGACAATTCTTCTTCCGTCTTAGCGCAGATAACCAAAACCTCGCTGCCTTCTTTTTTCGCATATTCTTTGACGCTTACAACAAGGGGGATTTCGTCCTCGTTTTTGCCCATATCGAATTCTGAAATATTCGCCGCATATATAACGGGTTTTGCCGTGAGCAGGAAGAGATTGTCAAGTAGAGGTTTTTCTTCGTCGGAACATTCAAAAAGCCTTGCCGGCTTTTCCTCGGAAAGGAATTTTTCAAGTCTTTCCAAAAACGCATATTCTGCGGCAGCTTCCTTATTTGCACCTCCGCGGGCAACGTTTCTGATTCTGTCCTGACGCTTGTTTACGGCTTCCACGTCGGATAAGATAAGCTCCAAAGTAATGGTCTGAATATCATCAACGGGTGAAACCTTATTGTTTACGTGCGTTATATTCTCGTCCTCGAAGCAGCGCACTACGTGTACGATAGCGTCGCACTCGCGCACGTGCGAAAGGAACTTATTTCCAAGCCCTTCGCCCTTGGACGCACCCTTTACAAGTCCCGCAATGTCTACAAATTCGATAATAGCGGGTGTAACTTTTTTACTTGCATACAGCGCGGCAAGCTTGTCAAGTCTTTCGTCGGGCACGGTTACTACGCCGATGTTGGGTTCGATAGTGCAGAAGGGGTAATTAGCCGCTTCTGCGCCTGCGTGGGTTATTGCGTTGAATAATGTGGACTTGCCTACGTTAGGCAGACCTACGACACCTAATTTCATAAAAACTTCCTTTTTCCGCAAACAGTGCGCTTGCCGAATTCATTTCTAATTATAATATAAACCGCAAAAAAATCAAAACGAATAGGCGGTAAATCTTGCCAAATTTTTGCGCTTATGTTAAAATAATTTTTGATAGAGGAATAAGTTTATGGATTATCGCGAGTATATAGCAAAAAAATTAAATTCGACTGAAATAACTGCAAACGACATTACGTTGCCGCCAAATTCCGAGCTTGGTGATTATGCGTTGCCTTGCTTCAAGTTAGCCAAAGTTTTCCGTAAAAGTCCAGTGCAGATTGCCGAGGAGCTGAAAGAAAAGTACGAGTGCGACGACGTTATAAGCAGCGTTTCCGCTGTGAACGGCTATCTCAATTTCAAAGTAAATAAATCAGGGCTTGCAACCGACGTTTTAAGTTGCATACTTAAAGAAGGTGAAAAATACGGTTGTTCCGACGATGGTTCGGGCAAGACGGTTATAGTGGAATATTCGTCTGTAAACATTGCAAAACCTTTCCATATAGGTCATCTGTCCACAACCGTTATAGGTAGCGCGCTGTATAAAATTTTTAAGGCTCTCGGCTACAACGTGGTAGGAATAAATCATCTCGGTGATTACGGTACGCAGTTCGGTAAATTAATCAGTGCATATAAAAAGTGGGGCAATAGAGAAGAAGTTGAAAAAGGCGGTATACACGCGGTAAACGACTTGTATGTGCGTTTTAACGAGCAAGCCGACGAGGCAATGCAGGAGGAAGCGCGTAAATACTTCCTGAAAATTGAGAGCGGTGACAGGGAAGCGAACGAACTCTTTGAATGGTTTAAATCACTTACCCTCGAATACGTAAATAAAATTTACAAACGGCTTAACGTGCATTTTGACAGCTATGCGGGCGAAAGGTTTTACATCGATAAAATGCAACCCGTAATAGACGAGTTAAAGTCAAAAAACCTGTTAAAGACAAGCGAGGGTGCGCAGATTGTGGACCTTGAAGAGTACGGTATGCCGCCCTGCCTAGTTTTGCGCTCTGACGGCGCTTCGCTGTATGCTACGCGTGATTTGGCTGCGGCAGTCTACCGCAAAAACACTTACGACTTTTATAAGTGCTTATACGTCGTTGCTTATCAGCAGAATTTGCATTTCAAGCAGATTTTCAAGGTGCTTGACCTTATGGGTAAAAGCTGGGCAAAGGACTTGGTTCACGTTGCCTACGGCATGGTATCCCTTGAAGACGGCGCAATGTCAACGAGAAAGGGTAAAGTCGTTTGGCTTGAAGACGTTATTTCCCGTTGCGTAGAAAAGGCTTATTCGGTAATTACCGAGAAAAATGCCGCGCTTGAAAATAAAGAGCAGGTTGCCGAAACGGTCGGTCTCGGTGCAGTAATATTCGGTGCACTTTATAACAATAAGATTAAGGATATAACCTTCTCATACGATAAGGTTTTAAGCTTTGAGGGCGAAACCAGCGTTTACGTTCAGTATACGTGTGCGCGTGCAAATTCCGTCGTATCCAAGAGCGGAGCAAAGATTGAGTTGCAGTTATCTTATGAGCCGGAAGCTGTTGAAGCCGAAGTTATAAAAGAGCTTGGCAATTTCCCTGCGGTGGTGCGTGATGCGGCTGAAAAGTACGAGCCGTCGCTCGTTGCCCGTTATGCGGTTGACCTTGCGCAAAAATTCAATAAATTCTATATTGATTGTAAAATATTGACGGCTGAAGGCGATACACGTGCTTTCCGTCTTGCGCTCACTAAAGCCGTTCACGTAACGCTGACAAATGCGCTTGCGCTTTTGGGAATAGGAGTTCCCGAAAAAATGTAATATGATTAAGGAGCTTATTTTCGACCTTGACGGCACGCTTTTAGATACGTCGCGCGATATATGCGCAGTGTTAAACGAAAGCTTAAAAAGATTTAATCTGCCGCAAATTTCGTTGCAAGCTCTTAAAGAATACCTCGGCAACGGCGCTAAAACGCTCGTCAACCGTGCCGTAAGCGAAAGCAATTCAAAATATGCTGAAGAAGTATATGAGGACTACTTTATTAATTTTGCAAACTGTAAAAACGAACTTACCACACTATACGACGGCGAAGCCGCCGCGCTCGACGCGTTTAAAAGTGCGGGGATAAAGCTTGCAGTTATTTCAAACAAGCCGCAGCTTGCCACCGAACGCGTTGTAAATCAACACTTAAATAAATTCGGCTTTGATTTCATCATAGGTCAGTCTGAAAGCAATCCTTTAAAGCCAGACCCGACTACGACTTTAAAAGTAATAGAAAAATTCGGGGTAAGAAAAGACGAGGTTTTGTTTGTCGGCGATGGCGAAACGGATATACTGACAGCGGCGAATGCAGGTGTAAAGTGCGTTTCCGTGTTGTGGGGATACAGAAGCCGAAAACAGCTTGAAAGTGCGGGTGCGCGAATTTTTGCGGAAAGCTTTAAAGAACTTGAAAATTTGGTAAAAAGTTTTTAAAACTTATTGATATTTGGTAAAATTTGTGATATATTTGTATCGCAATTAAAAAGCAAAAAAATTTTATTCAGGAGAACAATATAATGAAAAAATGTGTAGTTTGCGGTGAAATCGTAGAAGACGGCGTAGACGTATGCCCCGTATGCAAGGCTAAGAAATTCGTTCCCGTAACGGGCGAAAGCAAATATGCTTGCGAACACGTAGTTGGCGACGGCAAAGTCGATAACGAGGAGATAATGGAGGGCTTACGCGCAAACTTTGCGGGTGAATGCACGGAAGTTGGTATGTACCTTGCTATGGCAAGAGTGGCAGACCGCGAGGGTTATCCCGAGGTAGCTGAAGCTTATAAGCGTTACGCTTTTGAAGAGGCTGAACACGCAGCTAAATTTGCAGAGCTTTTGGGTGAAGTAGTTACGCCTTCCACTCAGAAGAACCTTGAACTCCGTGCCGCGGCAGAGTCGGGCGCTTGCGAAGGTAAGCTTGCGTTGGCTAAGCTTGCAAAACAGTGCGGCTTCGACGCTATTCACGACACCGTTCACGAAATGGCAAAAGACGAAGCAAGACACGGCGCAGGCTTTGCAGGTCTTTTAAAGAGATACTTCGGCAAATAATTTAATTATTAAATTAAAAAGAGCAGGCAATTAGCCTGTTCTTTTTTTGCGGTCGTAACGTTTCATAAATGGCAATCATATTATGGA
>JAIDRY010000236.1 GCA_029061465.1 Clostridia bacterium | reverse complement strand
CAAACAGCTTTACCTTTCCCCCGCAAATCATCTCAATAAGCCTTACACTCGGCCTTATTTCTTCAAGATTCTGCTCGTAATTCATTTTGGAATGGTCTTTATGGAAATAACCGTGACTTCCTAACTCGTGACCGCGTTTTGAAATTTCGCGCACACAATCAACGTTATCGTCCGCCCAGCTGCCACCGATGAAAAAAGTCGCTTTTGCGCCGTATTCGTCTAAAATATCCAAAATCTTTAAAACGTTTTGAGTTGCTTCATAAACGTTAAAAGTTAAGCCTACCTCGCTACTATCCTCATTTCCTCCGTAATAGAGATTGTCGCTTTTATATATCGCAACGGCAGCGTTGCCACCAAAAAATCCTACAATAGAAACAGCCGTAACAACGAGAATAAGCACAAGATTAGTCAAACACGTAAATAACTTTCTTTTCACTTAGTTTACCCCTAAAAAATAATACTATTTATATAATATTACGTTTTAAGAAGTAACTTTACGCCATTATATTTATTTTAATTTTACAAACGTTACGCCTGTTTCACCCTCACCGTATTTTCCAAGTCTGAAACTCTCCACGTTTTTATGCTTTTTTAATCTTTCGTGAATTGCGCTTCTAAGCTTTCCCGTACCTACACCGTGAATAATCTTTACCTCTTCAAGATTATCGGTTACCGCACGGTCTATAAAGTTGTCGACTTCATAAAGTGCTTCCGGCACGGTAAGTCCCAAAATGTTGATTTCCAAAACCGGCATAGAGCGCGGTAATTTTTTTACAACTTTTACTTTCTGTTGTTGCTGCACTTTATTGCCTACTATAAACAAATCTTTTATTTTAACGTGCATTTTCAACGTTCCGGTATTCACTTCAACTTCGTCTTTTTTGACATTTAATCCCGTAACCGTGCCGCGGCACTCCATAGCCTTTACGTATACTTCTTTCCCGATTTCGATATTTTGAACAGTCGCAGCCGTAAAATCAACTGCCTTTTTAATATCACTTTCCTCTTCAAACGCTGCGTTTTTTAGCCTGTTTTTGATTGTACGCGCCGCAATTAAATCTGCTTCCTTTAATTCTTCTTTTTGGAATATCTCTTCGATTGCGGCAAGCATCTCTTCCGCTTTCTCAGTGCGGTCGGATATTATTCTTCTGCTTTCAGCCCGCGCAGAGCGGTTAATTTTTTCTTTTTCCTTATTAAGCTCTTCAATTTGCGAGTTAACTTTGGCAAGTTTGTCACGCCATTCACGCTGAATTTCCGTAACTTCGGCAAGTTTCTTTTCCGCCTCTATTCTACTGTCCTCTGCTCGGCGCACCACGTTTTCAAACGCTCTTGCGCCTTCGGATAAATACCCTTCGGCACGCTCTAAAATACTTTTATCCATTCCAAGTCGTCGCGCTATAGCTAAGGCGTTACTTGCACCTGGCAAACCTATTTTGATGCTGTAAAGCGGTTTTAGTGTATTCGAGTCAAACTCCATACTTGCATTTTCAATACCATTCATCGAATATGCAAATTCTTTAAGCGGAGTGAAATGCGTTGTTACTATTCCCTTAGTTCCACGGTTGACCAAATGCTCTACTACTGCTTTTGCAATAGCCTGTCCTTCGTCTGGGTTTGTGCCTCCGCCAAGCTCGTCTATTAGCACAAGGCTTCTTGCATCGGCGCTATTGCAAATATTAATAATATTTGTGAGATGTGAGGAAAAAGTTGAAAGACTTTCCTCAATGCTTTGACTGTCGCCTATATCACAGTAAACGTTATCAAATACTGAAACCGCGCTTCCATCTGCAACAGGAATAAACAGTCCGCACGCAGCCATAAGACAGAACAGTCCGGTCATTTTCATCGTAACCGTCTTACCGCCGGTATTAGCGCCACTCAAAAGTAAGTATGAATATTTATCTCCCAATTCAATAGATACTGGGACACACTTATTCTTATCAATAAGCGGATGCCTGCCTTTAACTATGCTTATATACCCTTTATCGTTTACTTTAGGCATAGTGCATTTATGCGCATAAGAATATTCCGCCCTCGCGTATAAGCTGTCAAGCTCATACAATATGTCCATATCTTTTAAAAGCTGTTCGGACATTTCACCAATACGGAGAGACAAAGCCTTTAAAATTGCTTCAACTTCTTCTCTTTCGTCTATAGAAAGCGCAATAAGCTCGTTGTTTAATTCCAACACGTATTCAGGCTCAATAAAAAACGTCGCTCCTGTTTTCGAGCGGTCGTGAATTAGTCCGCGGACGTGACTCTTATGCTCGGCTTTAACGGGAATAACATACCTGTCGTTACGCATTGTAACTATTGAATCTTGCAAATATTCACCGTATTTTCCGGAAGTATATTCCGACAGCTTTTCCCTTATCTTTGCGTTTAAATTCCTTATTTTACTGCGAATTGAAAACAATCTTTCGCTTGCACTATCACTCACTGCATCTACTGAAATAATTTTATCGGTTATATCGTCTTCTAAATTTTTATTATAATACAAGTTCTGCGAAATTCGCCTTATGAGTACGATATCGTCTTTATCGGTTTTATCTATCGAAATAAAAGCGCACCTTGCCGACCTCAACAGTGCCGCGGCGTTTAATAGCTCTCCGCAAGAAAGAGCCGAGCCTTTTGCGGCACGGGTAATTTCGTCGGATAAATTACAAAAATTTTCTATTTTGCTTACACCGTACTTATATAAAAGTCTGTCACACTCCGCAGTTAATGCTAGTCTATTACGAACTTCCGACAAATCTGAGGATGGCACGCAGGACGTTATACGCGTTTTACCTCCGTCGGTTGAAGCATAGTCGGATACAGCAGACAATATTTTATTCAATTCAAGTTTTTCTAAGCTTTTAAAATCCATATTTTAATTTATAGGTATTATTGAATGTCCGCGCGTGCGGTTTTTAAAATATGCGGTCATATCGTAACCCGAGCAAAACGCTTCAACAATTTTTTGAGGATTGTTTTCTACAGATAAATCCAGCAAACTACCATTGTTTGATTTAGCAGACACTAGGTTTGCACAGTTATAAATCTCAAATCGACAACTTCCCGCTCTGTATCTCCTCACAGGAAACTCTCTGCCGTTTTCGTCCGTCAAGGTATATATATCGCGCCTATCGCACGATGAGCATCGCTTTTCAAACGGACAGTAAATTAAATCCATTACTTTAATGTTGCCGCAAGTCAAATAAAATGTATTTTCTCTGCTCAAAGCATTTGCTTCGTTTACAGTTAACTCCTTTGATAAAGCTATATATTCTGCTTCACATTCGTATAAATCTACGGCATTTGATATATTTAATCCGGTACCGACAAAAAGCGGCATATTAAGTTCTTCCGATATACAAAAGCCGTAAATGCCTTCACAATATAACCCATCGAATTTATCAGCTATATTTTTAATTTTTTCAATATCTAAGCTATTTACATAAGGCGGCAGATATAAAAATTTCTTGCCATTAAAACTTTTACAAAGATCTTCAATATTATCGTCATACGACGACAGTTTCAACACACCAATATCGGCATTATTTCCACTTAAATCTGTGCATATTGCCGCGACTTTTGATGATTTAAAATTGTTTAAAACAGGTAATGTGTGATTTAAAGAATACTTGATATTTGTAGATTTAGTAATTTTATCAAAGTAATATCCGTACGCTTCGCGTCGCAACGAATTTAACTCCGATGCCGCCATAAAAACGTTGCAACAATCAATATCTTCGTAATGAACATTAAACGGATATTTATCTGTTTTATTAAAACAATTTTTAATATCGTCAATGGTAAGCGGTCGACTTTTTGCCTCTGACAATTTGTTTTCGCCTGTAAACACTTCACCGTTAAGACATATTGTCGGTTTGTCGCCTGATACTAATTTTATCTTAACTCTTACATTAATCTTGCGGCTTGATTTCAACAAATTTTCATTGACGGTAGTATCGGTAGTTATAAATACTTTGTCTCCGTTTTTCAGCCGTGTTTTGCTTAAAAGAACAAATCCGCCTTTAACGTTTTCAGCAAATACAGCTCCGCCTACTTCCTTTCCGTCGCGCAAAATTTTAAATCCGTCACCTGTACTGTATTTTTCATTGCACTGACACAAAAATTTCCCATTAACAATTTTAATTACGCCGACAAACTCTCCTATATGGCCCTGCACTGCCGAAGATAAAAGTCGTTTATCCTGTCCGAATGCAAGTCCGCGCGTATAGTTGCCACGGTTATATGTCCTCTTTAAATTACTTAAATCTCTTGCACTAACCGTTCCATTCAAAATTTTACTATAGTAATTAACCGCAGCAGAAACGTATTCGGGGCCACAAATCCTGCCTTCAATCTTAAAAGAAAATACC
>JAIDRY010000235.1 GCA_029061465.1 Clostridia bacterium | reverse complement strand
GAACACTACCATCTCTTCCCTTGCGCGCGATACAGCGACGTTGAGCCTGCGCCAGCCGCCGAGCTGGTTTAAAGGTCCGAAGTTGAGCGTTATTTTTCCGACCTTGTCCGGGCCGTAGCAGACGGAGAATAAAATTACGTCTCTTTCGTCGCCCTGTACGTTTTCAAGGTTTTTAACGAACAGCGGCTCTTCCCTCTCGTACGCCGCCTCCTCAAGCCCGTACTTCACGATAGCCTTATTCAAAAGTTTTTCAACGAAAGCCTGCTGGGGGGTTGAGAACGTTACGACGCCTATGCTCGACTGACGAAGCTTGGGGTCTTTAAGCCGTTTGACGACTTCCGAAACGAGCGCTTCCGCCTCCTCCTTGTTGCACTTTGAAAGTCCTCTCTCGTACACGCCGTTTTCGATATAGCGCAATTTGACCTTGCTGTCGAGCGCGTCGGGCGAGGGGAACGTGCACAGCCTTGACGAATAGTAAGTGATATTCGAGAATGCGATAAGGCTTTCGTGTTTTGAACGGTAGTGCCATATAAGGTGCTTTTCGGGAATACCAAGCGCCAGGCAGTCCTCCAGCACCGATTCCAAATCCTCGGCTTCGGGGTGCTCGTCGTCCTGTCCCGCGCCCATAAAGAACGAGGTGGGCGGCAGCTGTTTGGGGTCGCCTACTATAATTGCGCTCTTAGCCCTTGCAAGCGAGGGCACCGCCTCGCACGTGGGTATCTGAGAAGCCTCGTCGAAAATTACTATATCGAATAAGTCGGGGTCGGGTGCAAGATACTGCGAAACCGAGCCCGGGCTCATTAACATACAAGGCGCGACAACCTTCATAAGCTCGGGAATATCGGCAAGCAAATTCCTTAAATTGAGTCCGCGCAAATTCCCCCTCGTCTGCCTCTGGAAAGCCATTACCTCCAAAGCAAGCGGTCCTTCCGTCTCCTGCGAAGGCAAACGTGCAATCAAATCACGGCGTATCTTTTCACGCGTGAGTGCGTTGAATTCGTCGAGAAGCCGCGAATACCCAGCCGCCGTTTCATCCATAACGTTTGCGGAGAACGCCGCCAAGCTCTCGTCCGCGGGAATGTTGGTCTGAATAAAGTTGCGGTAAACGTTTTTGCGGAATGAAGACAGCATCTGCTTGCCGCTTATCTTTCCGCTCTCCATAGCGTCCGTCATAAACGACAGTCCGCCCGCAGACAGCTTTTTCGCCGTCGCCTTGTACATACTCCACGCGGGGAGCATATCGATATTGTCTATGAGCGAAGTACACTTAGCCGTATAACATTCAAACAAATCCTCGTCCGCATACGCCGTCTTGTCGCCCTTTATAGTCTTTACGAAATGGTCGCAGCATTTGATAAACGACGTTGCCGCAGAAATAAGTCCCGAGTACAGCGGCTTTAATACGCCGCCCGCGGAAGCCACGCACTTGGAATTGAACGAGTCCGCATTGTAGTCCATAAACACCTGCGAACAGAGCGAGTGCAATTCATAGAAGGGGCGCAAAAATTCTTCGCGCTTTTTATCGTTGATACCGCCGAAACCCGTAAATGCAGAGCTTAAATCGGTATTGCTTAAAATACGCATACGCGCCGTTTCAATCTCGTAAGCG
>JAIDRY010000234.1 GCA_029061465.1 Clostridia bacterium | reverse complement strand
TACATCATCTGACCGCGGAGGGTAACTTTAAGTCCGATAGGCATACCCTCGCGCACCTTGAAGTTTGCAACCGACTTTTTAGCCTTGCAAACTACGGGCTGCTGACCGGTAATCTGCTTCATTTCGTTTTGCGCAATCTGGATTGATTTTGCATTGTCCTTAATGTCGCCTAAGCCCGAGCTTAAAACTATCTTTACAAGCTTGGGAACCTGCATCGGGTTTTTGTAGCCGAACTTTTCGGTGAGGGCGGGGACAACTTCTTTATCGTAAGCTTCCAGAACTCTGGTTTTATAAACTTTTTCCGTTTTAACTTTCTTCGTAGCCATTGCCTCTCTCCTTATTCAGCCTTATCGTCCGTTGCGGTTTCGGCGCCCTCTTCCTTCTTGGCGCGCTTTCTTACGCGCTTTGCGGGAGCCTCTGTCTTAGCCGCTTTCTTGGCTGCCTTACCGTTCACGCCGCTGTCGAGCGTTGCGCTGCACTTAGGGCAAACCCTTACGTTCTTTCCGTCGATTAAGCTGTGCTTAACTCTTACGGCTTTGCCGCAAGCGGCGCACACTACCATAACGTTGGAAACGTCGATAGGTCCTTCTATTTCGGCAATCTTGGAAACTTCGTTAGCCTTTCTTGCCTTCTGCGCCTTCTTGTGTACGTTTACGCCTTCTACCGTTACCGTGCCGTGCTTGGGGGAAGTGGCAACGACCTTGCCTGTCTTTCCCGCGTATTTGCCGGAGATAACTAATACATTGTCATTTAATTTTACGTTCATAGCCTTTCTCCTTAATTAAAGCACTTCGGGTGCGAGGGAAATTATCTTCATATAGTTCTTTTCACGAAGCTCCCTTGCAATCGGTCCGAAGATACGCGTGCCGCGCGGTTCTTTGTTGGTGTTGATAATTACTGCCGCGTTATCGTCGAAACGGATGTACGTTCCGTCGTCGCGTCTGATGCCTTTTCTGGTGCGGACGATAACCGCCTTAACGACTTCGCCTTTCTTTACGGCGCCGCCGGGTGCCGCCGTCTTAACCGAGCAAACGATTACGTCGCCGATGTTCGCAAATTTTCTGAACGAACCGCCGAGCACCTTAATACACATAAGCTCTTTCGCGCCGCTGTTGTCTGCGGCTTTGAGCCTTGTCTGAGGTTGTATCATATAATGTCTCTCCTATTATGTTACTTACAACTGATTTGTTTTTGCAGAGGATTACGCCGCGCGCACATAAGCGAAGAGAGAGCTCCGCTCTCCATTGCGCACAAGGCGGTAATCTTGCGGTTTGATAATTTTAATTATTTTGCTTTTTCGATAATCTCGGCAACACGCCAGTTCTTGTCTTTCGACAGTTTGCGTGTTTCGACGATTCTTACCTTATCGCCCTCGCCGCACTCGTTGTTTTCGTCGTGCGCCTTGAAGCGGGTGGTCTTGGTTATGGTCTTTTTATAGAGGGGGTGCTTGCTCTTTTCAACAACGGCAACAACTACCGTCTTGTCCATCTTGTCGGATACTACAAGCCCGACTCTTTCCTTTCTGAGCGTCGTTCTTTCCATTTTCTTCTCCTTTACGCCTTTAACTGCCTTGCGCGGATTACGGTGTTCACTCTTGCGATATCCTTCTTAACGAGGTTTATTGCAAGGGGGTTTTCAAGCTGACCGCTGGCGTGGCGAAAGCGCAGATTAAAAAGTTCGCTTTTAAGCTCCTGAAGCTTTTTCAAAAGCTCTTCATCACTCAAATTAATAATTTCCTTAGCCTTCATTAGCTTCACCGCCTTCTTCGACTACTTCTTTCTTGATAAACTTGCACTTAACGGGGAGCTTGTGGCTCGCAAGACGCATTGCCTCGCGCGCGATATCCTCGTTAACGCCAGCCATTTCGAACATTACTCTGCCGGGTTTAACGATTGCTACCCAGTACTCAACCGAGCCTTTACCTGAACCCATACGGGATTCGGCAGGGTGCTTGGTTATAGGCTTGTGGGGGAAGATATCAATCCATACCTTACCGCCACGCTTGATAAATCTGGTCATCGCGATACGGGCGGCCTCTATCTGGTTGGAGGTAATTCTCGCACCTTCCAAAGCAACTAAGCCGTACTCGCCGTAAGCAATTTTATTGCCCTTTTGCGCAGTACCTCTTATCTTACCGCGGTGCTGCATTCTTCTTTTAACTCTCTTGGGAATTAACATATCAGTCTTCGCCTCCCTCCGATATTATAAGGCGCTTTGCCGCATCGAGCACTTCGCCCTTGTAAATCCAGCACTTAACGCCGAGTACGCCGAAAGTCGTATGAGCTTCCGCGAAGCCGTAATCGATGTCCGCACGAATCGTCTGAAGGGGAATGGAACCGTCGTGATAGCTTTCGGTGCCCGCGATTTCACGTCCGTCGAGACGGCCGCTTACCGTGATTTTAACGCCCTTAACGCCTGCTTTTGCAACTTTTGCAATTTGCTGTTTTACCGCTCTTCTGTAAGAAACACGCTTTTCAAGCTGGGAAGCAACCGCCTCTGCAACGAGCTGAGCGTCCTGGTCAATCTTCTCGACTTTCTTGACGTTTATTACGATTACCTTGCCCTTGGTGAGCTTGGAAAGGTCTTTCTTGATAACTTCTATTTCAGAACCAGCCTTACCGATAAGCACGCCGGGACGTCCCGTGTAGATGCCTATTTCAATCTTGTTAGCTGCCCTAATTATTGTGATTTTGCTGATTGCCGCGTCGTAGTACTTCTTTTTGAGGAAAGTACGGATTTCGCTGTCCTCTTTGATGAACGCACCGAAATTCTTTTTATCTGCGTACCATTGAGTGTCCCAAGCGGAAATTACGCCGACTCTTAAACCGTGAGGATTAACTTTCTGTCCCATAACTCTCTCCTTATACCTTCTTCGCGTCGAGTATAACCGTGACGTGGCTGGTTCTCTTCAAAATCGCGTGGCCGCGACCCTTGGAAACGGGTTGCATTCTCTTCAGGTGGGGACCGCCGTTTGCAAACGCTTCGGCAACTATAAGGTCGCCTCTGTCCATACCCTGATTGTGTTCTGCGTTGGCTGCCGCCGACAAGAGGACTTTTTTGACCTCCTCGCTGCCGCCCTTATTGCAGTAGGTGAGTATTCCCGCCGCCTCTTCAACGGATTTGCCGCGGATAAGCGCCAGAACCGTTCTGATTTTGTAGGGGGAAATTCTCAGATATTTAGCCGTTGCGTAGGGACGGGTGTCCTTCGTGGCCTCTATTCTTTCCTGTTTTAATTTCATGTTCTTAGCCATACTGCAACTCCTTACTTCTTAGCGGTTTTTGCCGCGTGTCCCTTGAACGTTCTCGTAGGAGCGAATTCACCGAGCTTGCAGCCTACCATATCTTCGGTAACGTATACGGGAACGTGCTTTCTTCCGTCGTATACGGCAATGGTGTGTCCTACCATTTGGGGGAATATCGTCGTGGCGCGAGACCACGTTTTAACGACCTTCTTCTCGCCTGCTTCGTTCATGGCAAGTATTCTCGACATAAGCCTTTCTTCGGCGTAAGGTCCTTTCTTAATGCTTCTTGACATTGTCTATTCCTCCTTAATTAATTCTCTTCAAAATGAATTTGGAAGTGGGATTCTTCTTCTTTCTGGTCTTGTAGCCGAGAGCAGGCTTGCCCCAAGGCGTCATAGGACCTGCATGGCCGACAGGGCTCTTACCTTCACCACCGCCGTGAGGGTGGTCGTTCGGGTTCATAACCGAGCCACGGACGGTAGGACGGATACCGAAGTGTCTTGTCTTACCCGCTTTACCAACGCGCACGATTTCGTGTTCGAGGTTGCCTACCTGACCTATCGTCGCTTTGCACTTCAGGGAAATAAGTCTCATTTCGCCGGAAGGCATCTTTATCGTTGCATAAGCGCCCTCTTTTGCCATTATCTGCGCAGAGATACCTGCGGAACGTGCGATTTGAGCGCCTCTGCCGGGCTGCATCTCGATTGCGTGAACGACGGTACCTACGGGAATGTCGGCAAGTGCGAGGCAGTTGCCCGACTTGATGTCCGCGCCCGAACCGGAGAGAACCTTGTCGCCTACCGTAAGACCTACGGGTGCGAGAATGTATCTCTTTTCGCCGTCTGCGTAAGCAAGGAGTGCGATGTTAGCCGAACGGTTGGGGTCGTACTGAATGGACTTAACCGTTGCGGGAATACCGTCCTTATTGCGCTTGAAGTCGATAATTCTGTATTTGATTCTGTTGCCGCCGCCGATATGACGAACGGAAATTTTACCTTGGTTGTTTCTGCCGCCCGTCTTGCGCTTGTCGTGGAGCAAGCTTCTTTCGGGCTTATCACCCGTCAGCTCCGCATACGCGTTGACCGTCATAAAACGGCGGGCGGGGGAAGTAGGTTTATATCTCTTGATAGCCATTTTCTTCTTCCTCCTTACGATAACGAGTCGAAGTACTCAATCGTCTTGGAGTCAGCCGTAAGCTGGACGATTGCCTTCTTGTAGTCGGGAGTAAAGCCTTCGCTTCTGCCCATTCTCTTGCGCTTTCCGTGGCAGTTTACGGTGTTTACTTTTTCAACTTTAACTTCGAAAAGCTTTTCAACAGCCGCTTTAATCTGCGTCTTGTTTGCGGACTTTTTAACGATGAACGTATACTTCTTGTCCGCTATACCGTCGTAACCTTTTTCCGTGAGGAGAGGTTTTAAAATTATATCTTCGGCAAACATTATTCTCCGTAGACCTCCTCTATTTTCTTAACAGCCGCTTTGGTCATTACGACTTTTGCGTTTGCAACCACTTCGTACGTGGAAATCTGCGCTACGGGCAAAGTGGAAAGTTTTTCAATGTTTCTTGCGGCAAGGATAACCTTTTCGTCGTTGTTGTCCATAACGATAACCGCGGACTTGTCAAGCTTCAACGCGTTCTGGAAAGCAACCATTTCCTTGGTCTTGCCTTCTTTGACTTCGAGGCTGTCCACAACTACGAACTCACCGTCAGCAACCTTTTTGGAAAGTGCGGAAAGGAGAGCTGCAACCTTTGCCTTCTTGTTCATATCCTTCGAGAAGTCGCGGCTCTTGGGTGCGAATACTACGCCGCCCTTAACCCATTGAGGGGAGCGGATAGAGCCTTGACGGGCGTTACCGGTGCCTTTCTGGCGCCAGGGCTTACGGCCGCCGCCTCTTACTTCCGTTCTGGTGAGGGTTGATTTAGTACCCTGTCTTTCGTTTGCAAGACGGGTTACCACCGCCTGATGGATAAGGGGCTCGTTGTACTCGACGCCGAACACCTTGTCGCTCAACTTCATCGTGCCGGCTTCCGAGCCGTCCATTTTATACACTTTAATACTAGGCATCTTCTGCTACCTCCTTATTTAACGGTGTCGTTTATGGTAACGACGCTGCCGTTGGGTCCGGGAACCGAACCTTTAATAAGTAAACAGTTTCTCTCAGTGTCTACTCTTACGATTTCGAGGTTTTGTACCGTAACGTTCTCAACGCCGTACTGACCTGCGAGGTGCTTGTTCTTGAACACGCGCGAGGGCGAGCTGTTCGCACCCATAGAGCCGGGCTCTCTGTGTACGGGGCCAACGCCGTGCGTTTCTTTAAGTCTGTGCTGGTTCCATCTCTTGATTACGCCACTGTACCCATGACCTTTGGACACGCCGTGAATGTCTACCTTGTCTCCCGCAGCAAAAACGTCTGCTTTGATTTCGTTTCCGACTTCGTAGGAAGCTACGTTGTCGAGGCGGAATTCTTTGAGCACTTTGCAAGGCTTAACCTTTGCCTTCTTGAACTGACCGAGCTCGGCTTTGTTTAAAGCCTTCTCCTTTGCCTCGTCAAAACCGAGCTTCAAAGCGGCGTAGCCGTCCTTTTCAACAGTTTTGATTTGAACTACGGGGCAGGGACCCGCTTCGATTACGGTTACGGGAATAACCTTGCCCTCTGCCGTGAAGACTTGCGTCATGCCCGCCTTACGACCGATGATTGCTTTATTCATTGATAAAGTTCCTCCAAAAAATTTTATTTCGAGATACCGCGGTTGCCGTTGCGCCGTTTCCGTCGTCGGCTTTCCGTAGAGTATCTGTATTGTCTTATATTATATAATAGGTATAGATTAGAGCTTAATCTTGATGTCTACGCCCGCAGGAAGATGAACGGTGTCCAGAAGCTTCGCGTTGGGGGTGTAGATGTCGATAATTCTCTTATAAGTTCTCTGTTCGAACTGCTCGCGGCTGTCCTTGTACTTGTGGGGGCAACGCAAAATGGTAACTATCTCCCTTTCGGTGGGAAGGGGAATGGGTCCCGATATTTTCGCGCCGCTCTTTTTCATCGTCTCGACGATGCGGGTTGCCGCAAGGTCTACGAGTTCGTGGTCGTAAGCTGCGAGTTTGATTCTGATTTTCTGTCCTGCCATTGTCTGTACTCCTTTTCCTAACAAAAATGATTGTATTTCGCGTCAACTTATCCGTGTGTATCGCGTTTCTGACATTTAAAAAACACCGTAATCACGGCGTTACCTGCAAAAACCGCGGTTAGTCGCAGGGGTCTGAGCCCCTACATTTGTCGGCGTAAATTATCTTTCACCGCGGGTTTAGACGGCGATTTGAAGTAACTTTACGCTTCATCCCATACGCACTTTTTTTCGACGCGCCTGACTATTATATAAAATATAAAAATCTTTGTCAACGCTTTGAACGGGCTTTTTTTAATAAAAAACGGCATTTTTTGCGCAAAATACGCCCTTTTTGCCCCGTTTTTCAAATATTTGCGCCGCGTCGTTCTTTTCTTGTGCCGAAAAGCGGAAACGACCACAATATGTTGATTTTTTACCCCTCTTTACGACAAAAAACGACAGGGTAAAGCCCTGCCCTACCCTGTCAAAAATTATGTATTAAATTTTCTTATACCCAAACCGAAATGTTATATAACACCGTTTTTGTAAATATTTTACATAAAATTATGTGACATTTTTACATTATTGTCAAATTCGGCAAAACGTCGCATTTTTATTTAAATATCACGTTGCCGTTTTCGTCCAGCTCTACGGGAGTGTTGAAACCGCCGTCGTCGCTTCGGGTTAGAAGTTCGTCTATCTTCTGACCCTGTTCGGCAAGTTGCGAGAGCACCTCGCCGTTGTCAACGGACGTGCCGTCGTCTTTGTTCTTTTTCTTGGCTACTACAATTATTACAATAACTATCGCAAGCAGGGTTGCGCCGCCTAAGCCTACCAATAACCATACCCACCAAGGGATACCGCTTGACGGTTCTTCGGGTTCGGGCGCGGGAGCGTTGAATACGTACTCGTTGGGTAACGTTGTGCGGATCGTTACGCTCTTTCCGCTTACTGTGTATGTTGCAGGGTCTACTGGTTCAAGTATATCACCGTGACGGCAGTATAACGTGAACGCGTCTTCCATTCCCTCGGGGATAACAAGCATTAAAGTAACCTTTTTGCTGTTGTCATACTCGGTGCGGTTTTCGCCGTCCACTACGAATAACTCTACTTTATATCCCTTTGTTATTCCTGCTATATTGTATAAAGAATCGCTTTCCTTTACAGCTATTTCAAGGTCATAGTCCTGGTTGGGCGGAAGTACGGGCAAGTCTATTACGTCGCCGTTGCCTTCGGGGTCTTTGACTAACTTTGCAATGGTTTCCTTATTGCCGCTTGCATACTGACAAACCGTGCAATATTCTTCCTTTTCGCCCTCTTCGTCCTCGGTCGGGTCTTTTGTTATTACCCAATCGTACGTATGCGCGGCTTCGTCTTTCTTTTCGTGGCAGACTGTACATTCGTGCCAGTGATTGGTTCCGTCATTGCTCCATTCGGTTGACCACTCATGACCGAGTGCCGCTATTTCGGTTTTGGTTGTATAATCGCAACGCGTACAAGCTTCGTAAGCGTTCCAGCCTGCTTCGGTACAATTAAGTGCTTGCGCTTCGTGTTGTTGTATGTCGTGCCCCAACGCCTCGATTGCGTCGTTGTACTGTTCGTGACAAACTTCACATTCGTACAAACCCGAACCCATTTCGGTACAGGTTGCTTCTTGAATTACATCTACAAGTTTGGGCGTATGAGGCTGCTTTTCGCCGCGCGATACTTTTTCGTCGGTGTATTCGTTGCCTTCGAACGTTACCTTTGCGGTATACGTTGTGTCGCCCGCAACCGTACAGGAAGCGTTTGCTGTTACCCTGCTTATGCTTGCGTTTTTAACCTCTTCGTGATTACATGTTCCGCAAGTGAACGTTGCCGTTGCACTTACATACCCGTTCCACCGCCATACTGGTGCGCCGTACGTATGACCTGTGGCGTCTACCTCGTTCCCCGTGTAACTATCGCCGCAGTTCGAACATGTATATGTAGTATATCCGTCTTCCGTACAGGTAGGGTCTGTTACTTCGTCGGTATAGCTGTGCCCCGTGGCATTAACCGCTCGCGTTTCGGTATGTTCGGCATTGTTAGCGCAAACGCGCTTTTCCGAACCTGCCGACGTACAGCCT
>JAIDRY010000233.1 GCA_029061465.1 Clostridia bacterium | reverse complement strand
AAGTCAAAGAGCTTGAAAAAAAAGTTATTGCAAAATTAGGCTATAAAAACGTTTACGGAGTTACGGGGCAAACTTATCCCAGAAAATTCGATTATAACGTTTTATGTGTACTTTCACAAATTGCTCAAAGCGCATACAAATTCTCAAATGATATAAGAATATTGCAGAATATGAAAGAAATAGAGGAGCCCTTTGAAAAATCACAAATAGGCTCATCCGCAATGGCTTATAAGCGCAACCCTATGAGATGTGAGAGAATAGGTTCGCTTGCAAGATTTGTAATATCATTGCCTGTGAACAGTGCTATTACCGCAGGTACGCAGTGGTTTGAAAGAACACTTGACGACTCGGCTAACAGGAGAATAGTAAACGCTCAGGCGTTCCTTGCTTTGGACGGTATACTCAATATTTACATGAATGTTTCCGAAAATCTTGTCATATATGAAAAAGTAATTGCAAAACACATTGCGGCAGAGCTTCCGTTTATGGCGACGGAAAATATTATGATGGAATGTGTAAAAGCCGGAGGAAACAGACAGGAGCTACACGAAAAAATAAGAGTGCTCTCAATGCAAGCAGGTAAAAATGTCAAAGAATTCGGCAAAGAAAACAACCTGATAGATTTAATCAAAGAGGATGAAGCGTTTGCTGCTGTGCACGAAAAACTTGATACAATACTTGATGCGAGTAAATTTATAGGCAGAGCGCCGTCGCAAACAGTTGAGTTTATTGAAAATGAGGTGAAGCCCATTTTGCTTCAAAATAAGAATGTTTTAGGACAAAAAGGTAATATAAACGTTTAAATAAGCCATTTGCATATTATTATGTCAGACATAATCACAAAAAGATAAATAAAAAACAGCCCCAGAGGGACTGTTTGGCAGGAGAGACACGATTCGAACATGCAACCGACGGTTTTGGAGACCGCGACTCTACCGTTGAGCTACTCTCCTAAAATGATATATAAATTATATAACATAGTTTAAGTTAAGTCAACTGTTTTTGGAGGCAATTTTAATGAAAAAGCAATTCAAGCTGGGCGTAATCGGTTGCGGTTTTGACGCAATATCGGTTTTACGCGGAGTTGTTTTATCGGACTTTATACGTGAAAAGAAAATAATCGTAAGTGATAAAGACGAGGCTCAACTCGACAAAGTGGAATATCTTGGTATATGCACTACACTTGACAACCGTTTTGTTGCCGAAAACAGTGAATATGTTTTATTAGCAGTCAGTATAAAAGATTTTGACAAAGTTGCAGAAGACATATCCGGGATTCGCCTCGAAAAAGTTATATCGATAATAGGCGGACTTCCGAAAAGCCACATAAAAAATGCTTTAGGCGTAGGATTGATAAGAGTTGCCCGCGCGGTAATGAATATTCCCTGCTCAATAGGAAGTGGCACTATTGGTATCGATATGCTTGATTATAACAAATGCACCGACGACACTGACTTCATTAGCAATATTTTTAACAAATTGGGCGTTGTAGTTAGTCTTGAAGAATCAAAGCTTGACGCCATTTCCGCAATGTGCGGGAATTCTGCGCACACGTTAATGTATATTGACGCATTAATAGATGCGGGGACCAAGTGTGGACTGTCAAAAAGTGAAGCAAAAATTCTTGCCGTTCAATCAGTTCTCGGCACTGCTGAAATTTTGCAGCGTGAGGAATATACAGGCGAACAGCTTATGCTTCAGACCTGTAATGACGGAAATTGTGCCTTGGAAAGCGTAAAAGTTTTAGAAAACGGTGATTTCCGTAAATTGATTTGTAACGCCGTTTCAGCCAGCGAAGCAAAAATTAAAGAATACAGAAAATGAAAAAAGTAATTTTATATACCGATGGTGCGTGTTCCGTCAATCCAGGTGTCGGAGGATGGGGCGCGGTACTGATGTTCAAGGATTTTAAAAAACAAATTTCAGGTGCGGAAAACGAGACGACAAATAACAGGATGGAATTGACTGCCGTAATTGAGGGACTCAGCTGCTTAAAAGAACCCTGTGAAGTTGAGGTGTACAGTGATTCCGCATACATAGTCAACGCCTTTACAAACGGCTGGATATATAGCTGGGAAAAAAGCGGATTTATTAAATCGGATAATAAGCCCGTATTAAACGTCGACCTATGGCAACAACTTATCAAACTTACTAAAACTCATAAAGTTAACTTTAATAAAGTTAAAGGCCATGCGGATAACGAATACAATAATCTTTGCGACAAGCTTGCTACCGACGCAGTCAAAAATTTCAAGGCGGAATTATAAAATTCTTAAAAATAATATATAATATTATTAATGAACCGCAGCGCTATATTAAAACATATAATAAATATTTTAGCGGTTGTGCTTACAGGTGCAATCGCTTTTCTTTTTATTTCTTACGGGCTATTATATAAAAATATTGATTTTATAGCTGAACATTTCACTGTTTTGCTTACAATTTCGGGGGTTATATGCGCATTATTGGTTGTTTGCGGAGTACTATGTTACACATTTAATAAGATTTCGTTCTATCGTTTGACTATATGTGCACTAATATTTATTGATATTTGCTCAGCCGTTTTTTTTGCGCTGTGTGCAAGCAATTTGCTTGGTAAAATCAATAGCGTTGACGCTCTGCGTGAGTATATTTCCGGAACGGGTATATGGGCGGCGGCAATATATATATTATTTTGTTTCTTGCAAGTGGTTTTACTTCCAGTGCCCGGGTCAGTTGCGGTTGCCGTGGGAACGGCAATGTTCGGTCCGTTAAAGTGCTCTATTTTCAGTTTTATCGGTATAGTAGCGGGTTCAGTTGTAGCATTTGCCATAGGCAGGCTCATAGGATATAAAGCAGTTTGTTGGATAGTGGGCAAGGAGAGCCTTGATAAATGGTTGAATAAGCTTAAAGGCAAGGATTATTTGATATTATCGCTTATGTTCCTTTTGCCGCTGTTCCCGGACGATATACTTTGTTTTGTTGCCGGTATGTCTTCAATGACTTGGGGATATTTCATTATCATGATTATAGTAACGCGTGCAATTTCCGTTTTTTCTTCGGCGTATTCGTTTGAGCTTATACCATTTACAACTTGGTGGGGAATATTGATATGGATATTAATTGCCGCACTTGTTGTTTTGTCATTTTACCTTGTATGTAAGTATTACGAAAAGATTGATTACTTTATTAAAAACAAACTAAAAATAAACGGAAGAAAAAGGTGACTTCGGTCATCTTTTTTCTTTAAAATTTTCAAGTAAACTTTACGTTAAATTAGTTTGCTTTTTTGCATATAACTGTGATAAAATGTATTTGTAGGAATTTGGCATTAAGAGGAGTGTTTATGGATAAAGTAAGCTTATTGCAAAAACGCAAAAAGCAAATTCTTGACGCCGGCAAGGGCATAAGAGCGGATATTAATTCGCTTATCGACGAGGATAGTTTTGTAGAACTTTCTTGTTTCAGCTTTTCTAAAAATGAGTTTTACGGCGAAAATGCCGAAGGAGAGGGAGTTGTAACGGGATTTGCCACTATAAACGACTATCCTTTTTATATTGTTGCACAAAATGCTGAAGTACTTTCAGGCGGCGTCAGCAAAGCAAATTGTGAAAAGATTTTAAAATGCTTAAATCAAGCCGAAAAAACCTCTACGCCGATAATTTATATTCTTTCTTCACTGGGCGTACAGATAGGTGAAGGAGTAAACGTTCTTGAAGGACTTGCTTCTTTAATTTTGAAAGCGTCACAGTTAAAAGGATTAATTCCGCAATATCTGATTGTCAACGGAGACGTTTACGGTCAGATAGGTGTTTTGGCAGGACTTTGCGATTTTACTTATTTCATTGATAAGAAGAGTTCGCTTTGCGTCAACAGTCCGCTCGTTCTTTCGGCAAAGGACGGGAAAAATCTCAATAAATTTGCTGTCGGCGGCGCAGACGGTTTACAAAATTCGCAAATTGCAACATTTAGCGTGAAAAACTTTGCGGAAATTAAAAATTCCGTAACAGCTATTAACGAGCTTCTAGCTGAGCCGGTCATAGACAGTGATGAAATGAATGCATCTTTGCCTGCGCTTGATAAAAAAGCCGACATAAATACTATTTTATCCGTGTTTGACAAAGGAAGTGCAATAGAGCTTGGGGCTTCTTACTGTCAAGAAATTAAATGTTATTTTGCAAGAATAGGCGGTATTGCTACGGCAAGCGTAGTTTTCAGCGGAGAGAACGGAGTAGAACTTACTGCCGAAAACGTGAGAAAGATTAAAGACTTTGCCGAGCTTGCACGTTGTGCCAATTTGCCCTACATTACGTTTGTTAATACGCTCGGCATTAAATGCGACTTGGATACGAATAACAGTTTGATTTTAAAAGAACTTGGTGAGTACGTTACTACGCTTGACTGTATGGATTCAGCAAAGATTTCCGTTGTATATGGAAAGGCAATCGGTTTAGGGTACACGGTATTTGCGGCAAAGTCTATCGGTTACGATTACAGTTATGCTTTTGCAAACGCAAAGATTGCGCTGTTTGATAGCGTACAAGGGGCGGAAATAGAATTCAGCGGAAATAAAAATGCCGATTTAGATAAGCTCCAGTTAAAATATTCCGACGAAAATTCTGACCCGATAAATGCCGCACAAGGCGGTTACATCGATAACATTATCCAGCCCTCGTTTATAAAGCAATATTTAACTGCATCTTTACAGATGCTTCTGAAATGAGGTGCATATGGTAAATAGTTTACTTGATTTTGTATCGAAAGGCGACGGCAACTATTATTTTGAAAACATGAGTGAAGCGATAATTTACGCTTTGATTGGATTCTTAATTGTATTTGTTGGAATTGCCATAATCATCTTAATAATTTGGCTAATAGGACTTTTGCTGAGAAAGACAAACAATCTTGCCTTTTTAAGAAATTTAAAATTAAAGCGTAAGTCAAAAAATGTAGAAAGTGAGATAACACCGTCAATAAGCCACGACGAGAATGAAGTTCCCGACGAAATAAAAGTTGCAATAATTGCGGCAATAATGGCTTATTACAGCGAGAGCTCACCAAAGTGTGAATTTAAAGTTAAGAGAATTAAGAGGCTTTAAGGAGAAAAATCATGCGTAATTTTGTAGTAACCATAGACGGAAAAAGCTATTCAGTAGGAGTAGAGGAAGTCGGCGAAAGCGAGAGCACTGTAGTGCCTGTCACAGCAAAACCCACGGAAGCCACGAAAGCGGCACCTAAAACAGATAACGTTAAAGGCGAAAAAGTTTTGTCGCCTTTCCCCGGACTGATTAAAAATATTCTCGTTGCCGACGGAACTTCCGTGAAGAAGGACCAACCTATTATAGTACTCGAAGCAATGAAAATGGACAATGAAATCACCGCGCCTTGCGACGGAAAAATTACCGTAAACGTAGCAAAGGGAGCAAACGTTGAAACTAACTCCGTCCTTGCCGTTATAGGTTAACGGAGGAGTTATGCAAAGTTTACTTGCTGTGGATTTCGGCAAGATATTCGGTAATTTATACGAATCAATGGGCTTTGTTCAGGGCAACTGGCAAAACTACGTAATGCTATTGATTTCGTTTGTGCTGATGTATCTTGCCATTGTGAAAAAGTTTGAACCGATGCTGCTTTTGCCTATTGCGTTCGGAATGTTTCTCATTAATATTCCCGGAGCAGAGAAGGTTCTTTGGGGCACATATCCGGAAGGGCAGACGTCTTATGACAGCGTAGAAAACAGAGGGCTTTTGTGGTATCTGTATTTTGGCGTAGATAAAGTTATTTATCCTCCGCTTATATTCCTCGGAATAGGTGCAATGACAGATTTCGGCCCGTTAATTGCTAATCCTAAAAGCATGCTGATAGGCGCCGGCGCACAGCTTGGTATATTTGTTGCGTTTATACTTGCAGCAGCGTTCGGCTTCTCTGTAGCTGCTGCGGCGGCAATTGCTATTATCGGCGGTGCAGACGGTCCTACGGCAATTCTGGTTACTTCAAGACTTGCCTCCGATTATGTTCCCACGATAGCCATTG
The DNA here is from genome assembly GCA_029061465.1 of Clostridia bacterium. Taxonomy (GTDB): domain Bacteria; phylum Bacillota; class Clostridia; order Christensenellales; family Borkfalkiaceae; genus Coproplasma. Next base: position 3,322 of record JAIDRY010000233.1, on the reverse strand, counting down.
CTGCATACTCGTATATGGCGCTGATACCAATTATTCAGAAACCTTTAATGAGACTGCTGACCACGAAAAAGGAGAGAGCAATAAGAATGAAACCTCTCCGTCAGGTTAGCAAGCTTGAAAAAATACTGTTCCCTATAATCGTAACCCTTGTCGTAGGTATCATACTTCCCGATTCTATTGCGCTTTTGGGTATGCTTATGCTTGGTAATTTATTTAAAGAATCAGGTGTTGTCGACAGGCTGTCAACACAGGCGCAAAACGGGCTTATGAATACGATTACCATATTCCTTGGAATTGCAGTCGGCAGTAAAGCAAAGGGTGAGATATTCTTAAAAGTTGAAACGCTTGAAATTATAGGCATTGGTCTTTTTGCTTTCATAGTTGGTACTATAGGCGGACTGCTCGTTGCTAAAATTATGAGCAAAATTACAAAAGGACAGATAAATCCTTTGATAGGCTCTGCGGGAGTTTCTGCCGTCCCTATGGCGGCAAGAATTTCAGAGGACGTAGGTAGAGAATACGACCCACAAAACCATTTACTGATGCACGCCATGGGTCCTAACGTTGCGGGAGTAATAGGTTCGGCAATAGCCGCAGGTATATTGTTGGCTTGTTTCGGCGGATATGCTGACGGTACCGCACCGCAAGCGTTTATGGACTTAGTAAACTCAGTCATAGCATAATTTGAGGTAAAATTATGGATAAGAAAAAGGTTTTAATTACAGATACAATCCTTCGTGACGCGCATCAATCTCACGCCGCAACACGAATGAAATTTGACGAAATGGAACCGATGCTTCCACTTTTAGACGAAATCGGGTATTATTCATTGGAAGCATGGGGAGGAGCAACGTTTGACAGTTGCCTCAGATTTCTGAACGAGGACCCTTGGGATAGACTGAGAAATCTTAAGAAGTATTTAAAAAAGACTCCCATACAAATGCTTTTGCGTGGACAAAACCTGTTGGGGTACAGACACTATGCTGACGATGTAGTAGAGAAATTTATTGAAAAATCTATTGAAAACGGCGTTGGCGTTGTCAGATTATTCGATGCATTGAACGACCCAAGAAATCTTGAAGCAAGCGTCAAAGCAATTAAAAAATATGGTGCAAAGGGTAAATGTGTATGCGAATGTGCAATTTCGTATACGACAAGCCCTGTTCATACAACTCAATACTTTGTAGATTTAGCTAAACAATTCGAGAATATGGGTGCCGACAATATCTGTATAAAGGATATGGCAAATCTCTTATTGCCTTTTACCGCGTACGACCTTGTCAAGGAGCTGAAAAAAGAACTTCGTCCCGAAACAAAAGTACATCTGCACACGCACAATACTACGGGAACGGGCGACATGATTTACCTTATGGCAATTCAGGCGGGGGTGGATATAGTAGACTGTGCGCTTTCGCCTTTAGGCAACGGCACTTCTAACCCCGCAACCGAACCGCTTGTTGCGACGTTAAAGGGCAGTGAATACGATACAGGCATAGAAATTGAAAAACTTTTGCCCGCAATTACTCACTTCAATAAAGTTGCAGAAAGACTTGAAAAAGACGGATTTTTAAATCCGAAAGTAAGAAGAGTAGATATTAACACGCTGCTTTATCAGGTCCCCGGCGGAATGTTATCAAATCTTATGAACCAACTCAAACAAGCAGGTAAAGAAGATAAACTTTTAGAATGTCTTGCCGAGGTGCCCGTAGTAAGAAAAGACAGCGGGTATCCGCCGCTTGTAACTCCCACAAGCCAAATCGTAGGAACTCAAGCAGTTTGGAATGTACTTCTAGGAAGATATAAAACAATAACGGCACAATTTAAAGATATGATTTTAGGTAAATACGGTGCTGTTCTCGGAGAAAAAAATGAGGACGTTGTTAAAATGTGCCAAAAGGACGGAGACGAAATAATTACGTGCCGTCCCGCTGATTTAATTGCAAACGAATTTGAAGCAATTAAGACAAAAGTTATTAACGATGGCTTTTACACTCAAGAAGAGGACGTTTTATCTTATGCATTATTCCCCGAAGTATCAACTAACTACTTCAAGTGGAGAAAGGCCAAGAATATCGGAGTAGACAGTGATTTGGCTTCAAATCCGAATAAAGTATATCCAGTATAAATTTACGGCGCAGAAATTGTTCTGCGCCTATTAGGTATTTATGAAAAACGTTGCGGTAATAGGTGCAGGGGCGGCCGGATTAATGGCTGCATATTGCGCCGCGAAAAACGGTAATAAAGTAACCGTTTTTGAAAAAAACGAAAAATGCGGAAAAAAGATTTACATCACAGGCAAGGGTAGATGCAACGTAACGCACGATTGCCCACCGGAAGAGTTTCTTTCAAACGTTGTAAATAATTCCAAATTTCTTACAAGTGCTATATATTCATTTTCACCAAGTGACTGTGTAAATTTTTTTGAGAGCGCCGGATTAAAGCTAAAACTCGAACGTGGTTCAAGATATTTTCCTGTAACCGACAGGGCAAGCGACGTAACAAAAACTTTGGAAGACTATTGTAAAAATGTTGGTGTTAAGTTCAATTTTTGCGAAGAGATTAATGAAATTTGCCTTTTAAATAGTACTATGTTTAACATAATATCATCAAAAGGCAAATATTTGGTTGATAAAGTAGTAATTTGTACGGGGGGCTTGAGCTATCCATTAACAGGTTCAACCGGCGCCGGATATATATTTGCTAAAAATATGGGGCATAAAATAATTGCACCAAAGCCAGGACTGTGCGGACTTAATCTAAAAGGAGAGTACTACAAACATCTTCAGGGATTAACACTAAAAAATGTAAATTTGAAAATTCATTATAATGAAAAATTTATAAAAGAATTTTTTGGCGAATTGCTGTTTACACATTTCGGAATTTCAGGTCCCATAGCCTTATCATCATCAAGCTTAATCAACAGACTTGATTTAAGCAAAGTTAAGCTAACTCTTGATTTAAAACCCGCTCTATCACGCGAAGTACTTGATAAAAGACTTCTTCGAGACTTTGATGGCAGTAAAAATAAATCTATTTCAAATTGTTTAAAGGAATTATTGCCTTCCGCATTGATTCAAGAAGTTTTAAAAAGAAGCGGAATACCGGTAGATTTGCCTGTAAATTCCGTTAGCAAAAACCAAAGACTTAGCTTGTTGACAATAATCAAGAACTTTGATATGCTGGTAGCATCGCTCAGAGATTTCTCTGAAGCAATTATAACTTCAGGCGGAGTTGACGTTAAAGAAGTCAACCCTAAAACTATGGAAAGTAAACTTGTTAAAGGGCTGTATTTTTGCGGCGAAATTTTGGACGTTGATGCATA
>JAIDRY010000232.1 GCA_029061465.1 Clostridia bacterium | reverse complement strand
CTTTTAAGGTGCCGTCTTCGTTGTATGTGCCGGGCATTACGCGGCTTCCGTCCGCACCGATAAAAGCATAGCCCTCTCTCTCGTGCGCCGACACAACTACGTTTTTAATTGCCGATTTTTCTTCCAGCTCGTTCCCCGAGCCGTCGCGGGGAACGACTTTAAGCGAGTATTTTCCCGCTTTCAAGCCTACCGCGTCTGCACGGAAATATGTCTTATATTGTCTTACGAGAGGCGCATCTATCTTAATCCAATCGCCGCTTTCAGCCTTGTAATAGACGTTGTACCAACTTGCGCCGTCCAACGCCGTCCATTTGACGTAAGCCGCCTCTAAATCGCCGAACCCCTCGGTGATTTGCACCGCGCCCTCCGCTGCGGGAGGATCGGAATCGGGATTGGGATTAGGATCGGGTTTGTTTTCGCCGTTATTGTCGCCGTTATCGTCGTCTTGTCCGGGGATAACTATGGGCCGGTCCGTTCCGGGAGTGCTTCCACCGGACGTGCCGCTGCTATGGTTGCCGTTATTGCATGCCACCGCGCCAAATGATACAGAAAACGCCATTGAAAGCGCCATAACCGCAAGTATAGTTTTTTTGATTTTATTCATTTTGCTCCATTGAACGGATTTTTCAATTTCTGATTTTTTCGTTCATTATCATTATATCACCTTAAAAAAAGTATGGCAACTATAATTTCAAACTAATAGAAAAAAGACCTTGTTTTCACAAGGTCTTTTAATTGCGTTTGAATTACTCCGCTTTGAAAGGAAGCAGAGCAGAAACTCTCGCACGCTTGATTGCGGTTGAAAGCTCGCGCTGGTGTTTTGCGCAGGTTCCCGTCATTCTGCGGGGCATAATTTTTCCGCTTTCAGCAACGAATTTCTTTAAACGGTTAACGTCCTTATAGTCGATTTCCGCTACTTTTTCCTGACAGAAAACGCAAACTCTTCTGCGCTGGATTTTTTTATAAGTCTTTTTCGGCGCAACTGCCGTCTTATTTTCTTCCATTATAAATACTGACCTCCGTTATTTCTCTTAGAAAGGTATATCGGTGTCGTCGTCAAAAGCCTGCAAGCTTGCCTTCTTACCGCCAGACGGCATAGAAGGAGCTTCGGCAAAGCCGTCGCCCGAACCTTTCGGCGTCAGGAACTCTACGTCCTGAGCTACAATGTCAACGCCCGTGCGCTTAACGCCCTGACTGTCCTCGTAATTGCGAAGTTCGATTGAACCGCTTACGGCAACCTTGTTGCCCTTTTTTGCGAAGCGTGCAACAGTTTCACCCAAGCCGCGCCAAGCGACTATGTTGAAA
>JAIDRY010000231.1 GCA_029061465.1 Clostridia bacterium | reverse complement strand
TTCACAAAACCAAGAAAAAGATTTTACAGGATTTAAGCTTTTTACAGCTTGAAAACTTAATAGAAAGCTGCGGCGAAAAAAAGTTCCGCGCAAAACAGCTTTACGACGGAATAATGCGGGGTAAGAAAATTTCCCAAATAAATATATCCCCCGCGCTCCGTGAAAAGCTTTTGCAGGAGTACGAGGACGAGCCCGTTAAAATTATCAAGACTTTGACTTCTGCCGACGGTACCGAAAAATATCTGTTTTCCCTTGCCGACGGAAATATAATCGAGGGCGTTTTTATGAAATACAAGTACGGCAATACGCAGTGCGTTTCAACGCAGGTCGGGTGCCGTATGGGCTGTAAATTCTGCGCAAGCACTTTGGGCGGGCTTGTAAGAAATCTGACATCGGGAGAAATTCTTTCACAGGTTCTTGCCGTAAACGCTCAACATTGCGAGGGGAATAAGCGGGGCGTAACTAACGTCGTTTTAATGGGAAGCGGTGAACCGCTTGACAACTTTGAAAATACCGTCGGCTTTTTAAAAAACGTATCTGCCGAGGGCGGAATAGGTATTTCACCCCGCAATATATCGCTGTCAACCTGCGGACTCGTGCCTAAAATTTACGAACTTGCCGATTTGGGCTTGCCCGTAAATTTAACCATTTCCCTGCACCAAACCACGGACGAGGGGCGGGCGCGAACTATGCCGATAGCAAAGAAATATTCTATTGCGGAAATTTTGAAAGCCTGCGGATACTACTTCGACAAGACCGGCAGAAGATACATTTTCGAGTATTCGCTGATTGCAGGTGAAAACTCCGACAAGGAGCACGCCGAGGGGCTTATTAAGCTTTTAAAGGGCAAGCCCTGCCACGTCAATTTAATTCGGCTTAACGAGGTTAAGGAAAGGACGCTTAAATCAATAACCGACAACCAGGCTTACGCATTTGCGGAAATGCTGGTAAAGGGCGGACTTTCCGCAACGGTACGGCGGAGTATGGGTTCGGATATAGGCGGTGCCTGCGGACAACTCAGAGCTAATTATTTACAAAACAACTAAAATCGTATATACTTCGCAATACTGTGTTGACTTTACGCACCGCTTCGGTATGCCGTTTCCCAAAGGGAACCCTCGGCATCGATACGACATTTACTTCTATGTAAATACCCTTGCGGTTTGCGCAGTCGCCTTGTCTTGCTCGTATCTCCGATTTTGGATAACCGAACAATTAAGGAGTGAAATATGCTTATCGCAATAATAGGTGAAAGCTGTACCGGCAAATCGACTTTGGCGGACAAGCTTAAAAAAGATTTCAGCGCAAAGGTGTATACCGGCAAAGATTATCTTCGGCTTGCAAAAAGTCCGTCAGAGGCGGAAGGGATTTTTAAAAATCTGCTTTTGCAGTCGGTTGACGGTGAAAACGTGATTTACGTAGTTTCGGAAAACGAGCATTTGAGCTTACTTCCAGACGGCTGTTTTAGAATTCTCGTAACAGCGGAGCTTTCGGTAATCAAGGAAAGATTTGCCGCGCGTATGAGAGGAAATTTACCGGCACCTGTTGCGGCTATGCTTGAAAAAAATCACGGCAAGTTCGACGGCATACAATGCGACTATAAATATAAGGACGATTATCAGGCGTTAAAAGATAAAATAACGGAATTACCAAAATTAAGAAAATTTTAAAATAATTAACGGCGCGCGCAAAAATCACACTTTTTGCAAGCGCACTCAATTTGCGAACCCTTTCGCCTCAG
>JAIDRY010000230.1 GCA_029061465.1 Clostridia bacterium | reverse complement strand
ATATGGCGGCGTATTCGGGCAAGAGCGGCGCGCACTATCTCGAACCCGACGAAACCGAGCTTGAAGTTATCGATTATCTTGACAAGACTTTTGAAAACGTAATTCTTCTCGTAAACTGCAATAACACTCCCGAGCTAGGCTGGGTAAAAAATTACCCGCACGTGAAGGCGGTAGTCAACTTCCCCGGTTCGGGGCGCACCGGTACGGTCGGGCTGGGCTACGTGCTTACAGGCTACGATAAACTCGGCAACGAAATATCGCCGTCCGGTCATCTTGTGGATACATTCGTATACGACAATTTCTCCTCGCCCGCTATGCAGAATATGGGCGACTTCAGATACGACGGAACAAGTTATTATTACGTCAATTACAGTGAGGGCATTTACGTAGGCTATAAGTATTACGAAACGCGGTATGAAGATTACGTTACCGGAAGGGACAACGTAGGCGGATACGATTATCAAAGCACCGTGCTTTATCCCTTCGGCTACGGTAAAAGCTACACGCAGTTCAAATGGTCGGATTACCGCGTAAGCGAACCCGACAAGGACGGTAATATCACGGTAACGCTCACCGTCGAAAACGTCGGCAACCGTGCAGGTAAAGACGTAGTTCAGATTTACGCGCAGTCGCCGTATACGGAATACGATATTGAAAACTGCGTGGAAAAAGCGTCTGTTTCGCTCGTCGGTTTTTATAAGACTAAGCTTTTAACTACGAGCGGAGATGGAAAGAGCGAAAACGTAAAAATAACTCTCAATCTTAAAGATTTCGTTTCTTACGACGCGCGCGGAGCAAAAACTTACATACTCGACGGCGGAACGTACTATATCACCGCCGCGCCCGACGCGCACAAGGCGGTCAATAACGTTCTCGCGGCGAAAGGTTACGACAACGAAAAAATTACGGAAGCGGGAAACACTGATTTCGTAGGAACGTACATACAAAACGGACTTGACAAAATTACGTATTCCAAAAGCGCAAACGGAACGGTAATTTCAAATCTTTTCGATTACGCTTCACTAGACGACGGTAAATATTTATCCCGCTCGAACTGGTCGGTTATGGACAACGACGGACTCAGATACGGCACAGCTTCCGACATCCTCAGCGGTGCGGAGATAGACGGAAAGCAGTGGTCGCACGACATAACCCTCGCGTTAAAGGAAGCGCTCGATTCGCGCGATTCCCGCAATCCCGACGAGGGTAAAGTTAAAGAAAAGTATATCTTCGGCGCAAAGAACGGAGTCGAGCTTATCGACCTTCGCGGACTTAGCTACGACGACCCACTGTGGGAAAAGCTCATTGACGAAATTTCGTTGAATGATTTGGCTAAGCTCATTGACGAAAGCGGATATTGTACACCCGCCATCGATTCCATAAATAAGCCGTATGTGGAGGATTTGGACGGTCCCGCAGGACTAAACCTCGTAGTAGGGCACGGCTCCGCAGATATCGGCGACGGACTTAAAGCTATGACCTGGCCCAGCGAATATATGCTCGCCTGCTCGTGGAATATCGAGCTTGCCGAAAAAATGGGCGAAGGCGTCGGCGAAGACGGATTATACAGCGGCGGCGTGGGCTGGTACGGTCCCGGCATAAATATTCACAGAACGCCTTTCGCAGGACGCAATTTCGAATACTATTCGGAAGACGCCTATTTAAGCGGACTGTTGGGAAGGGCGGAAGTTCACGGCGCGGCGAAAAAAGGTATGTATGCGTTTATCAAACATTTTGCTCTCAACGACCAGGAAACGCACCGCGACCAGTTGGGACTGATAACCTGGGCGCAGGAGCAGGCAATACGCGAAATTTATTTAAGACCTTTCGAGGCGGCTATCGTAGATAATTACGTAACGGTAACGTATAACGAGCCTGTAAAGAGCGGAAACGAAATAACAGGTTTTACGTTAAAAACCGCACAGGTACCAGCGGCTTCGGCGGTAATGAGCTCTTTCAACCGCATAGGCGCAACCTGGGCGGGCGGCAATTACGACCTTCTGACAGGCGTACTGAGAGGCGAGTGGGGCTTTAACGGCTTCGTGCTTACCGATTACGAGGTTGCCGACTATATGTTCACGGACCAGAATATCGCGGCTGGCGGCGACGCAAAGCTCAAAGCGGACTACATCCCCGGCAATTTCCAGTTCGGGTATTCGGTCAGTGAAGCGTATCAGGGATATGCGCGCGAAGCGGCGCACCACATTCTTTACACCGTTGTAAATTCAGCCGCAATGAACGGTTACGTGCACGGCGTAAGTTATGTACACGGTTTTGCTTATTACAAAATAATCTTAATCGTCTGGGACGTTGCGTCGGCGGCAGGTCTGGCAGTTCTCGCATATTTTTTAATCAGAAACATGAAGCGTTATAAGGCAAATTAAAACTATGGATAAAAAGAATATAATCGAAAAAATGACATTGCGCCAAAAGGCGGACTTTTTAACAGGCAAAGACTTCTGGCAGACGAAGGACTTTCCCGACCTTGACGTGCCGTCGATATTTTTATCGGACGGCCCCCACGGGCTGAGGCGCCAGGCGGCTAAGGCGGACCATCTCGGGCTCAACCCGAGCATACCGTCAACTTGCTTCCCTACGGCTGCGGCAATGGCTAATTCCTGGAACGAAGAGCTCGGTGAAGAAATGGGCAAAGCCCTCGGCGAGGAAGCGGCTTCGCTCAACGTGAACGTGCTGTTGGGGCCGGGCACCTGTATGAAGCGCAACCCGCGTTGCGGAAGAAACTTCGAGTATTTCTCGGAAGACCCGTATTTAGCGGGTAAAATGGCGGCTTCGTACATAAGGGGTATACAGGCAAACGGTACCTCGGCTTGCGTAAAGCACTTTGCTGGCAATAATCAGGAAGAGCGCAGAATGGTAACGGACAGCGTAATGGACGAAAGGACGATGCGCGAGTTATATTTAACCGCATTCGAGATAGCCGTAAAAGAGGGCAGGACCAAAGCTATAATGTCCTCGTACAACATGGTCAACGGCAAGTTCGCGGACGAGAACGAACACCTTATCCGCGATATTCTGCGCGGCGAGTGGGGCTATGGCGGCGTAGTAATTTCCGACTGGGCGGGCACTAATAATAAGGTTGCTTCCACAATAGCGGGGAGTGATTTGGAAATGCCGTCCTGCAAATACGGCGCGGATGATATAGTTAAAGCCGTTGAAAGCGGTGCGCTCGATATAAAATACGTTGACGAAAGCGTTGAAAGAATTTTAACCCTTATAGAACAAACTACGGCAGGCGAAAAGGGCAAACCGTTGGATATTGAAAAGCACGACGAAATTGCCAAAAAGTGCGCGGACGAAAGTATAGTACTTTTAAAGAACGACGGAATTCTTCCTTTGAATAACGAAGTTAAGGTTGCAATTATAGGCGGTTTTGCGGATAATCCGCGGTATCAGGGCGCAGGCTCGTCCATAGTAAATCCTACAAAGCTTACTTCGCTTCTGGATACGAAGGACAGTTTAAATTTCGTCGGCTATGAAAAGGGCTTTGACAGATACGGAAAGGATAAACCCAAGCTTATCAAAAAGGCGGTTAAGCTTGCGCAAAAAGCCGACGTGGTCGTTCTTTGTCTGGGACTGGACGAGGTAACCGAGGCGGAGGGGCTTGACAGAAAGAATATAAAAATTCCTCAGAATCAGATTGAGCTTTTCAAGCAAGTCCGTGTTTTCAGTAAAAAGCTTGTTTTGGTGCTGTCCTGCGGCAGTGCGGTCGAAACGGGATTTTGCAGAAGCGCAAACGCAATTGTTTACGGCTGTCTTACGGGGCAGGCGGGCGCAAGGTCGGTTATGGATGTTATTACGGGCAAAGTCAACCCCAGCGGAAAGCTTGCGGAAACCTTCCCCGTAAAATACGAAGACTGTTCTTCCGCATCGCATTTCCCCGGCAGGCAAATGACTGTGGAATACCGCGAGGGCTTGTACGTAGGTTACAGATACTACGAAACGGCGAAAGTTCCCGTTGCGTATCCGTTCGGGTTCGGGCTTTCATATACGACCTTTGAGTATTCGGATATTTCGGTAAACGAAAAGGGCGTATCGTTTAAAATAACCAACGCGGGCGGCTACGACGGCGCGGAAATTGCGCAACTCTACGTAGGCAAAAAGGACGGTAAAATCTTCCGTCCCGCAAAAGAGCTGAAAGGCTTTAAAAAAGTATTTATAAACAAAGGCGAAAGCGTAACGGTAACTATACCCTTTGACGATAAAACTTTCCGTTATTTCAACGTAAACACGAACAAGTGGGAAGTCGAGGGCGGTGAGTATCAGCTTTATATAGGCGCGAGCATAGCGGATATAAGGCTTAAAGCAAGTATACAAAAACAAGGCACAACCGATAATTGTCCCTATAATTCAACCGAGTTACCCTCGTATTACAGCGGAAAAGTAGCAAACATCGGCGAAGAAGAATTTAAAGCCCTGATAGGAAGAGAGATACCGAAAGCAGGATACAATTTCTATAAGAGAAACCGTATGGTTATCCACGAAAACTGCACGGTAGCGGATTTAAGATATTCCAGGCGCTGGGTCGGCAGATTTTTTGCGGGGGTAATCGGTTTTGTTATCGCGTTTCTTAAAAAGACAGGCAAGCTTTCAAAAGCCAACGAGCTTATTCAGGGCGTACTGCACCAACCCGTGAGGGGGCTTGCAAAATACGGCGGAATGAGGCGCAGACAAATGGAAGCCCTTTTGTTAATGTTTAACGGACACGTATTCAAGGGAATAGGAAGATTTTTCAGTAAGGAAAAAGTTAAAAAGGGGTAAAATATGACGACCGAAAAAAAGAGTTTATTTGAAAAGCCGCTTTTATCAACTAAGGTAAAATCGGCAAACGTCAAACTGCCTGAAATGCTGTTCGGCTATTTTTTAGGGCCGTTCGGCGCACTTTTGGCAAGCGGTATATTTACCAGCTTTTTAAACAGATACTGGACGGACGTTCTGTTTGCGAACTATAAAGTAAACGGCGCTTTGCCCGAAAATATAAATCTGTTTTTAACGCTGTTGCCGTTGCTTTCCGCAGTGCTTATCGTTGCGGGCAACCTCGTTGCGGGACAGCTTATTGAGCGGACTAAAACAAAGGCAGGCAAGGCAAGACCGTGGGTATTATTGTCGTCCGTGCTTTTGGGCGTAGCTTGTATAGTAATGTTCATTGTGCCTATGGGCAGCGGAACGGACGCGCCCGTTGCAACAATGGTTTTAACGGCAATTGCCTATAACCTTTATTACTCGGTAGCATATCCTTTGTACAACACGGCAAACAGCACGCTTGTGCCCGTATCGACGCGCAACAGCAATCAGCGCGGACTTCTTGCTTCGTTTTCAAACTTTGCGGCAGTAGGCGTAATGGGCGCGGGCGGAATGGTTTTCCCCATGATAATAAGCTGGTTCCTCGGCGGTTGGGAAAGCCCGAATAAAACTGCCTGGACTATTGCGTTTATTGCGATAGGAATAGTAACGTTCCTGTTTACCGTTCTGCAATACTACTTTACCCGTGAAAGGGTAACGGAAGAAAATCTGCACACGGCAGCGGCGGCAAAGGAAAAGGTTTCAATAAAGAAACAGCTTAAAGCCGTTGCCTCGGACAGGTTCTGGTGGATAGTAATTGTGTTCTATCTTCTGTTCCAGTTCGGCGGAATGTTTAAAAATCTTTCCATAACGTATTTCTGTACGGACCGGTTCTCGGGTACGGTAATCGGCGGCGAGGACGGCTCGGGCGCAATGGCTATAATAAATATCCTCGGCGCGGTGCCTATGGCTGTGGCAATGGCGTTCATATGGCCGCTGTCCGCTAAATTCGGGAAGCGCATAGTTGTTTTAATAGGCTGTATCGTTGCAGTTGCGGGCGGCGTAATTGCGGGCGTATTCCCCGACAATTTCTATGCGGTTGCCGTGGGCGTTGCTTTAAAGAGCTTCGGTTCGTCCCCCGCGTGCTATATGATACTTGCCTTAATTGCCGACGTTTTAGACCATATCGAAGCAAAGCGCGGTTATAGATGCGACGGACTTACAATGTCTATTTACAGTTCTATAATGGCGGCTTCAACGCCGATTGCAACAGGTATATTCAATGCTATATCAAACGGCGGAGCGAATGCAACGGCAAACACGATAAGCTATATCTGGATAGAAACGGTTGCTTACGGCGTCTGCACGGTGCTTATGATTTTATTCACCGTGGAAAAGCTTTTAAAGGGCGACAGACAAACCATCTTGGAAAGGCAGAAAGAGACCGCGCTTGCAAACGGCGAGGAGTGGATAGAGCCCGACGAGCGGTTGCGCCTTGAAGAAGAGGAAGCAAACCGCGTTGCGGATGAAGCGAGAAAAGCCGAGCTTAAAGCAAAATGCGAAAAGAAAGGCTTGAACTTCGAAGAGGAAGAGGCTAAATATCAGGCTAAACTTGAAGAAAAGAAGGCTAAGAAAAAGAAATAATTACAAAGGATAAATAATGTTTACAGGATTACATTTCGCCTGGCTTGCAATATGTATAGTCATTATAGGCGGACTGCTTTTATGGTCGCTTTTACAGAAATGGAAATATAAAACCGCGCTTTACGTTGCGGCGGGTTATTCTGCCGTGAGCGAGCTTGTAAAAGTTTTTTCACGCATAAAAACGTATGACGATTTAGCGTGGAAAGGCGGCTCGGGCGGATTTATAGACCCGTCCGCGCTTCCGTTGCACCTTTGTTCGATTTTAATATTTGTAGTTTTTATATTGATTTTTACAAAGAACGAAAAATTGAAATCGGCACTTTTAAGCTTCTACGTTCCGGTGGGCTTAGTCGGTGGACTGTGCGCCCTGTTAATTCCGAACGACGGAGTTTCTTTTGCAAGCGTAAAGGTCTGGCAGGGGTTCATTTACCATTCGTGCACAATATGGTTCTCACTGTACCTTATAATAACAAAGCAGGTTGACTTAAAATTACGGGCTTATATAAGGAATGTAATTATATTGCTTGCGCTTGTAGTTGTTATGATATGGGTGAACGGCGCGTTGCAGATTTATTCGATGGAGGGCTATAATGATATCAATTATTTCTTCCTCGTTCATCCGCCCATAGACGGACTGCCTATATTAAATCTCAACCACGGTTATGCGGCGTACCTTGCAACTATAATAGCAATAGGGTTTATAGCCGTATCGGCGGTACATATAGGACCCGTTATCAGACAATTGAAAGAGCGCTATAAAAAGAAAGAAAACGAATGAGGTAAAAATGTATGTCCGAAAGGTGGAGCGGAATATTTAAACGCAGTAAGGTTAAGATTATCGTTTTGCCTGTAATTGCCGTAATTTGCGCCGTTTTGTTAGTGGCTGGCAATATTGTTTTAAGTATGTTTAACCCTATTCTTCACAGGGTATTTTCGGGCGACGGTATCAGCGTTTCAGGTTCTGCGTCGGTGCTTTCCGAGGCGGACAAAGTCGTACGCAAAACCGCAGAAGAGAGTATGGTGCTCTTGTACAA
>JAIDRY010000023.1 GCA_029061465.1 Clostridia bacterium | reverse complement strand
GAAAAGCTTGGTTCAAGCGACGTTTTCCGCTCGTCGGGCAGCGTTTTGTACGTTTCGAGGGTGGAGTTCTTCGGCAGACCTCACTATCTTTTAGTAAGCTATTCGCTTTCAATAGTGCAGGACACGGTATGGGTTTTGCAGCTCTACCTGCTGATAATCGGCGTAAGCGTAGTTTTACTTGCTTTTTTAATTTCCAACGTATTTTCGCGCAAGCTGACTTCGGGATTGAAAACTATGTCCGATACGGCGGTGCAGCTTGCAAAGAGGAATTATTCCGTTGAGTTCAACAACGCGGATTACGCCGAGCTTGCGCAGCTTTCTGATACGCTCAACAGCGTGCGCGACGAGATTAAAAAGAGCGAGGATTTTCAGCGTGAAATTCTTGCCAACGTCTCACACGATTTAAAGACTCCGCTAACCATGATTAAGGCGTATGCGTCTATGATAAAGGAAATTTCGGGCGACGATAAGGAAAAGCGTGAAAAGCATTTACAGGTAATTATCGACGAATCGGACAGGCTCACGGGGCTTGTAAACGACGTTTTAAGTGTTTCGAAACTTCAATCTAATATAGACGAAATTAACTTTAAGGTGTTTAATCTTACCGACCTTGTGTACGGAATAATAGACAAATTCGGCTATTTACAGGAAAGTCAGGGTTATAACCTTATGGTCGATATAGACGCCAACATTTACACCCGCGCGGACGAAAGCAAAATAAGTCAGGTAATTTACAACCTTTTGGGCAACGCCGCAAACTACACGGGGGAGGATAAGACGGTATATATCAGCTTGAAAACTTCTATGGACGGTCAACGCGTAAAATTTTCCGTCCGCGATACGGGCAGAGGAATAGCCAAGGAAGAGATAGGCGAAATATGGAACAGATATTACCGCGTTAAAGAAAACCATAACCGCCCCGTAAAGGGAACGGGACTTGGTCTCAATATCGTAAAGGCAATTCTCGAAAATCATTCTTTTGATTTCGGAGTAGACAGCGAGATAGGCAAGGGCTCGTGTTTCTGGGTGGATTTCCCCGCTGTTCCCGCAGAAATATAATTTTATATGGGGTTCGAC
>JAIDRY010000229.1 GCA_029061465.1 Clostridia bacterium | reverse complement strand
AGGGCAGCTTCGTCGATTACGGAAATGCCTTCCTCCTTAGCGATGTTCACCATTTGCGTGAGCGCGGCTTTCAAGACCACGCGCGGTATTTTGGTGAGCTTTGCGCACGCTTCGTCGGTGAAAGTAACGTCGGGATCGATGCGTTTTGCCGCGTACGTAACGGAATTAACGTCGCCCTCTTTAGCCTGTATTTTTTCGTCGAACGGCTTTTTAAAGGGGGAGCACCAGAAATTAGTGCTGTCTCTGTATCCGTAGTCTACGGGCACGGGCGGGAAATCCTTTGCCTTAACTCCGTTCACGATAGAATTATAATATTTGTCTTTCATAAGAATTTTATCAATCTTTAAAATGAAGTGCGCGCCGAACTTGCTCGTAATACCGTTAAAATTCCTGTAAGGCGGTTCGTAACCTTCAAGACAACCTGGCTTGTCAAGGTGAGCGTCTTCTAAGCTGTCGTCCCAGGAGCATTCGAAAACCTGATAAGCCTCTTTTACAACCAGCGGTCTGTCGCCTTCCGCAATTCCTTTTTCAAGGTTAAAAATGCAGTCTTTCATTTTCTCGTCGGTAGTGTCTCCGGGGAAGCCCAAACGCACCGCTTCACGGAAATACTTTCTGTCATCGGTAATAAAATTCAGCGAAACTTTGCTTCCGCGCAAAATGTTTTGCGCCGTGTTAGAGCTGTTTCTGCACTCTAAAATCATAGCGTAATAATCTTTGCCCGCGATATAGTAAGGGAAGCAGAGAGAGTAAGCTCCCAAATTCGTTTTGCCGTTTTCCGAAATTGTACCCACAAGTATAGTGGGCATAGGGAAAAACGCCGAAGTCTGGTAAAAGTTATCTACTATTCTTAAATCTTTAAATGAACTCATATAACACTCCTTTCCGCTATTATATAAAATAAAATATGCATTGTCAATATGCACAAATTTTAAAAAACTTATGGTGGTAAATTGACAACCGCCCCCGCGGCGGCAGACACCATAATTCAGCATTTTAAGGATACCGGCACCGAGCCCGAGGATTACGACCTTATTTTAACGGGCGATTTGGGTGCGCTCGGCAGCAGAATTGTAAAGGATTTAACGTGGGAAAAGGGCTTTGACATATCCGAAAACCACGTTGACTGCGGTGAAATAGTCTACAAGGTAATAGAAAAAGAATTTCAGGGCGGCAGCGGCGCTGGCTGTTCGGCAACCGTTCTCAATTCCTATATACTAACTAAAATGAACGCAGGGCTTTATAAAAGGGTGCTTTTTGCCGCAACGGGCGCATTGCTTTCCACGGTTTCGTCGGGGCAGGGGGAAAGTATCCCGTGTATCAGTCACGTGGTGCAGTTGGAGGTTTAAAATGCAAAACGAAATACTTGAAATACTTTTTCAGTTTTTAAAGGCTTTTGCGGTGGGCGGCGGTATCTGCCTTATCGCGCAGATAATAATTAACTTCACTGACCTCACTGCGGGTAAAATTTTAGTGTACTTTATGCTTGCGGGCATAGTGCTCACGGCAGTAGGCGTATATCAGCCCCTCGTCGATTTTGCGGGAGCGGGAGCAACCGTGCCCATATCGGGCTTCGGCTATCTTCTTGCAAACGGCGCAATGAAGGGGGCGGAGGAAGGATTTTTCTCCGCAATTACTGGCTCGCTTTCGGCGGCAAGCGCGGGAGTAACGGCGGCGGTCGTATTTGCTTTTATTATGGCTTTAATTTTCAAATCAAGAACTAAACCCAACTAAGACGACGGTTGCTTAACTTAATTTAATTTTAAACAAGGGGGCGCAAATTCTTGCGCCCCCTTAGTAT
>JAIDRY010000228.1 GCA_029061465.1 Clostridia bacterium | reverse complement strand
AAAATTCACCGTCGGAATAGCTTAAAACACCGCATATATCCCTTTCGTTTTCCGCGGCGCCGTCGGCTACGCTTAATACGTTGTTTACGCTGCCCCCGGTGAGATATTCGCCCCTGACCTTACGTATCTCGGCAACGAGCGCCTCATCGTACTTTGCGGATTTAGGGGGTGCACCGCGCGGAGAGAGAGGTTTAGCCTCCGCCTCGCCCTTTGCGTAGCTTAAAATAGAATCGATTATTTCGCCCTTCTGTCCGCTGGTAACCTGCGCCCTTACTTCGCGAGCAATCTGCCGCACGTCGTATATGGTCATTTTTTCAAGCTTGTCCGCAATTTCTTTAAGTCTTGCCTGCATTAGTTTTTCCTCAAAACTATTATCTTTGTTTCTCCGCTTAAATCACTGCGCGAAAGCTCTATTTTGCTTTCTTCAAGCTCTTCGATAATTTCGTCGTCGAAAAGCTTTAAAAATTCGTCAACCTTATCCACGTCTATCTTGCTGTCCTTAGTACGGTAGTGCATTGGGATAACAATGTCTGGCATAATTCTGTCAACGTATTCCTTAGCCATTTCCGCATCTATAGTGTAATTGCCGCCGACGGGAATTAAAAGCACGTTGACCGGCAGGATATTTTCAATGAGTTCGGTAGAGCACGACTCGCCCAAATCACCGAGGTGGCAAACGTCTATACCGTCCATACGGAATTTGAAAATTACGTTTTCACCCCTATTCTTTCCACGGGACGCGTCGTGAAAGCTCTTTACGGAATTAATCTCAACGCCCGTGAGTTCGTAATTGCTTTCCTTATCGATAACGACGGGGTTACCGCCGACGTTAGATATCGCGTTGTGGTCGAAATGTCCGTGCGATACCGTAACGGCGTCCGCCGAAACCTTTGGCATAGAAAAGCCCACCTCGTTCGAATACGGGTCGCACACAACGGTTGTGCCCGTACTTTCAACAAGTTTAAAGCAAGAGTGTCCAAGATATTCTATAATCATTTTCCTTTTCCTCAGCCGTGCTCTACGGCGTATTTTTTATTTTGCTGTAATATTTAAAGTTATTTTTTCGCCCGCGCAAATATATTCCAGCGAGACCTGTACCGACTTATTGTCGTTATTAATCTTAATTCTTTCTGTATACACGGTGAACTTTCCCGAAAGTCCACCCTCGCCTAAGAAGCACTCCGTTTCCCTGCCCTGGGCGAATACCATTTTCATACTTACGCTGCCGCGGCGCTCCTGCGTGAGCACTCCGTTTGCATAGCTTAAAAAGCAC
>JAIDRY010000227.1 GCA_029061465.1 Clostridia bacterium | reverse complement strand
AATTAATTTCAATAATAGCCCTTGCCATAGTGGCGGTAATAACCCTGAGCACTATGTTCGGAATTACGGTTGCCAAAGCGGAAAGGTCGCAGTCGGTAAGCGGCAGCAGCGTGTTTATTACTTCCGGCAATGCGGAAGTCTGGTCGCACAAGATTACGGCGGTTGCACCCGAGGATAAAGACGAATACTATTCTATGTTCGTGTTCAAGAAGAACGGCGACGCGGTAAATTACAGAAAGAACTTAGCTTACAACTGGTACGAAAGCGTTAAGCCCGAAACCGACGGCGAAACCGAAGATAAAGAGGGCAGTGAGGAGAGCTTAGTCTTGCAGGGAACGCCGGGCTGGTTCAGCTTAAAGGTCGGTTTCGAACTTGGCAATGACGAAAAGCTTGAGTTTGAAAAATTTATCATAACTTTCGAAAGCCAGCAGTATTCCCAGACCAAGGACGGCAAAACCGCAAACTATATAATTTTTGTTCCCACGGAAACCGGTAGAAGCCTTAAAGTGCTTATCACCGACGACAAGGACGCAGAGGTTACCGACGCGCCCGTAATCGGATACGACAATATAGAAATAAAGTTTACTTCTTACGAGGACGGCGAATACGCCGTTGAGATAAACGACGAAGAGGCGACCGGCATTTTCAAAAATGTTGGCGGAACGTACTCTCGCTATTCCTCGTCGACCACCACTCCCGTAACCCCGCTTTCGTTCTCGGCGGTTTATCCCGAGGAGGAAGAGGGCAAGGATAACACCCCCGCAAGCTATGCAAGACTTGCAATCTACAAACTCAACGGACAGAGCTTCAAATTAAGGGAAACCCCTAACGAAACGGAAGGACATTACAGGAACGGCAGTATTAACGACAATACGCCTCCCGTGCTTTGCCTCGACAAGGGCGTTTCGTTCATAGGATTAAACGAAGAAATTTCCTTCAACTATACCGTTATCGACGTCTGCACGTCTTCGCCCAGCATGGAAACCTCTTACTTTATGCTGACGAAAACTGACGCTGAAAATGCGGAATTCAAGGCGAATGATTACAAGGCGGAGGGGCTGTTCACGGTAGTAAGCAGCAGCGACGACCAGAAAATGACTCCGCACGTCAAACACTATATCCCCAGCGTTGAAAAAGGCAACTTGAAAGAGGGCGCGTTCGGCAAGGATACGGAAGTAATGGCGGCGGTAAAGGTAATGCTTAAGCTTACCGATACGTCATCTTCCGGCGGCGAATCAACCTACGTAATGCTTGACTGGTACGTAAAAGACGATATGCTCGTAACGGTAAACGGCAATAAATACATTGCCGTTGCAACCGATAAGGAAGGCGCAAGCTTCAATTACGTTTCCGACGGCAAGAGCAACGTCGACGGCGCAACGTGGACAGGCCTTTTAGAGGATTATCAGGCGGAAGTCGACAAGGCTTCAACCGATTTGAAAGCGGGTAGCAAAAACTATTTCTATCTTCCCTCCGTATCTAGTCTTCTTTCCGACAACGCTACGGCGTACGAGGATATGACCTATCACATTTATTATATTAGCAACAGCCGTCAGCAGGTTTCAAGCAAGGCTGCAAACGCGCTTTCCATTCAGCTCAACCGCGCGGGCAAATATATCTTCACGGTGTACGCAACCGACGCCCAGGGCAACGGTATGTACTACTTCGATAAGGACGGCGAGAAGAAGGAATTTGCTACGAGCGATATCTGGAATATGTACGACGACGATGAGCTTAAAGGCTATTTGCCCTGGTTCACGTTCAACGTAGAAGCTTCCGAAATCTCCATTGAAGAGCCCAAAGAGCAGGCTACGGCTTACGTGGGTAGCAGCTATTCTCCTAAGTCGTTTGAGATAAACGGTGTTTCCTACAACACGACTTACAGTCTGTATTTGTTCAACAGCGAGCAGTACTACAAGGATAACAACAAAACCCTTTCGTACCGCGAGTTTATGGATAAAAAGGAAAGCCTTATAAACGACGGTGAAAACGGCAGAAAGTGGTTTACCTATATCTTTGCTTCCTCCGAAATAAAGGAAGGCACGGAAGAGTACGAAAAGTATCACGACTACAACTGGAATAAATCTTCACCCAGCTTTGTTCCTCAGGACGCAAATACGTTCTACCTTATCAAGTGCGAAGTAAAGAGCACAGACAACAGCGGAACCCCCGGCGCAACCGCGTATATGGGTATTGCCTCCGCTCCCAAGGTAAGGACGCTTCACGGTGAGGACACCTGGGTGCAGGACAATATGACTTCCATTATTCTCCTTTGCATAGCGGGCGCTTCGCTTATCGGCATAGTGCTTCTGCTCGTAATTAAACCCAAGAACAAGGGTGATTTGGACGAAATCGAAGCAACGTCTAAAAAGAAGAACAAAAAATAAAAAAAGTTCACAAAAATTCCCGTCTATTCTGCGACGGGAATTTTTCGTGTTTTTTGGAAACTAGGTTTCCCTGCCCGCCATAAATTAGGGCACACAAAAATATAATGGCGGGCATTCCCTTCCAGTGAGCTCGAAGTATCGACAAATTGAGTGTGCGACCCAAAAGTGTGATTTTCGGTCGCACCTGTTATTATTCTAAACGGTTAAATCCCGCGGAAATAATTTCCGCGGGATTTTTTTAATTTTTTCATTAAAACAGTTGACAAACAATAATTAAAGTATTATCATATGAATAACAATTCATATATTAATAACAACGGAGGTGCGCAATGAACGGCTGCGACGAGGAAATATTGCATAAGGCAAGAATAAAGGCGGCGCTTGAAAGTATGCCGACCGACGACGGAATAGAGGAGATGTGCGCAAGATTTAAAGCCATATCCGAGCCTTCGCGTCTTAAAATACTGTTGGCGTTAGAGGGTGGCGAGCTTTGCGTAGACCACATTGTCGAGGCGGTAGGCGGAAACCAGAGTGCCGTTTCACATCAGCTTAAAACCTTAAAGGACAACAAGATAGTTAAGTGCAGACGGGCGGGAAAAAAGATTTTATATTCCGTTTCCGACGGGCACGTAATGGCGATGATTGAACTTTCAAAGGAGCATTTGAACTGCAATGAATAGTTTTAAAATAACGGGCTTGGACTGCGCAAACTGTGCGCGCGAGCTTGAGGAAGAGATTGAAAAGATAGAGGGAGTGAATAGCGTTACCGTTGACTTTATGGCGCAGAAGGTAATAGTCGACTGCGGCGAAAGCACGCTTATTAAGGTAAAGGACGCTTGCAACCATTTCGAAGAGGTCAAGGTGGTTGAGGAGCAAGCCGAGCAAACTGCCCGCGCTTACGGTGAAAAAATTAAGATAGAAGGGCTTTGCTGTGCAAACTGCGCGCGCGAGCTTGAAGAGGAGCTGAACAAAATTGACGGCGTCAACGCAACCGTTGATTTCGTCAATAAGCGCATAACTCTTGATGCCGCTGACGGCGGAGCAAGAGAAAAGGCGGTTTACGCAATAACCCACTTCGAGGACGTTAAAATCGTCGACGGCAAGAGCAAAGACAAGTCGCCTATAAAGGAGCATTTGAAGGATATTATCTGCCTTATAATAGGCGCGTTGTTCTTCATTCCCGTGTTCGTGCTCGACGTGGCGGGACTGACCGAAGGTAACTTTACGCTTCAGATTATTTCCTACGTATTCTTCGGCATATCGTTTATCGCGGTGGGGCACCCCGTGCTTATCAACACCGTTAAAAACGTGTCCAAGGGCAGAATTTTCGACGAAAATTTTTTAATGACGGTTGCGTCGGTAGGCGCTATTCTTTTGGGTATTTTTAACGAGGGTGAAGGACTTGCGGAAGGCGTTGCCGTAATGCTTTTGTATCAGCTCGGAGAATTATTGCAGGCGGTTGCGGTAGGTTCGTCCCGCCGCTCGATTTCGGCGCTTATGGAGCTTAAAGCCGATACCGCCACCCTTTTGGTTGACGGAGTACAGCGCACGGTTTCGCCCGAGGATTTGAAGGCGGGTGATAAAATAATAATCAAAGCGGGCGAAAAAATCCCCGTGGACTGCCGCATAACTTCGGGTGAAAGCTTGCTCGATATGAAAAGCCTCAACGGTGAACCGCTCCCCCGCGAAGTGAAGTCGGGCGACGAGGCGCTTTCGGGAAGTATCAACCTTACGGGTGTTTTAGAAGCCGAGGTCTTGCGCGAATATAAAAATTCGGCTGTTGCAAAAATTCTGGAGCTTGTTGAAAACTCCACGGCAAAAAAATCAAAACAGGAAAAGTTTATTTCCAAATTCGCTAAATACTACACCCCCGCAGTGTGCCTTGCCGCGGCGATAGTGGCGGGTTTAGTTCCCACCATAATAGGCGCGGTAACAAACAGCTTCGGCTGGGATACTTACCGCGAATGGATTTATAAGGCGTTAAACTTCCTCGTAATTTCCTGCCCCTGCGCACTAGTAATTTCCGTGCCTTTGTCCTACTTCGGCGGCATAGGCAGATGCGCGAAATCGGGTATTTTAGTAAAGGGCTCGACATGTCTTGACGAGCTTGCGCTTGCGGAAGTCGCCGCGTTCGATAAGACGGGCACGCTGACTAAGGGTACTTTCTCGATAAAAAGCTTCACCGACGAAAACACGCTTGCGCTTGCGGCGGCTGCGGAAAAATATTCCTCGCACCCCATAGCGGCGGCGTTTAAGGATGCCAAATGCGCGGAAAACGTTACCGCCGCGGAAGAGATTGCGGGCAAGGGCGTTAAGTGCGTTTATAACGGTAAGACGCTGCTTTGCGGCAACGCTAAACTGCTTGAAGAAAACGGAGTTGAGTTTGAAAGGAAGGATAGCGTTTCCACGCTCGTATACGTTGCGCTCGGCGGAAAATACGTCGGCGTGATAGAAATTGACGACGAGGTCAAGTCGGGCGCGGACGAGAGTATAAAGCTTCTTAAAGCACAGGGCGTAAAGCATACGTGTATGCTTACGGGCGACTTAAAGGAAAGAGCGCAGGAGGTTGCAAACCTTGTCGGGCTTGACGACTGCCGCGCGGGACTTCTGCCCGACGAAAAACTGCGTGAAGCGGAAGAATTAAAAAAGGCGGGTAAGCTCATATACGTGGGCGACGGAATTAACGACGCGCCAGTTATGACCTGTGCGGACTGCGCCGTGTCTATGGGCGGCGTGGGTTCGGACGCGGCGATAGAGGCAAGCGATATAGTCCTCGTTTCGGATAAATTGTCACTTTTGCCGCAGGGCAGAAAAATCGCCAAAGCAACCCGCCGCATTGTCAAGGAAAATATTGCGGGCTCGCTTGCAGTCAAGTTTGCCATAATGGCTTTGAGCATAGCTCTTGCGGGCTTCCCCCTGTACGTTGCGGTAATTGCCGACGTCGGCGTAATGCTCGTCGCGGTATTAAACGCAATGCGTACAAGTTTAATAAAATAGTTATAAAAGCAAAGCTCCCGCTTGAAAAGGCGGGAGCTTTATGCTATAATTTTAAAGTAATAATTTATTTACGAGGATTACTATGCTTGAAAAGTATATTCTTGCGGCAAAGCGCGATAGAAAAAGCGATTTGGTTTTGAAAAACGCAACATACGTTGATGTCTTTACCGCAACCCTGAAAAAGGGCGATATTGCAATCGTCGGTGAAAAAATCGTAGGTATAGGCGAGTACGAGGGCGAAAGAGAAATTGACTGTTCAAACCTTGTAGTTACTCCGGGGTTTATCGACGGCCACGTTCATATAGAAAGCTCGCAGCTTTCTCCCGAAGAGTTCGCCTCTTTGATAGTTCCGCGCGGCACAACTACGATAATTGCCGACCCGCACGAGATAACCAACGTGTGCGGTATGGCGGGCCCGGAATATATTGCAAAGGCTTCAAGAAACGTTCCGCTGGATGTTATGCTTCAAATGCCCTCGTGCGTGCCCGCAACGCCATTTGAAACGAGCGGCGCGGTGCTTGACGGTAAAGATATCGAAAAAAATATAAAAAACGAATATATCTTCGGACTGGGCGAATTTATGAATTATCCCGGCGTTATTAATTGCGTTCCCGACGTTTTGAAAAAGCTTGAAGCGGCGCACGCGTCGGGTAAGATAATCGACGGGCACGCGCCCTCGGTTTACGGCTACGAGCTTAATGCATACCTTTGCGGCGGCATTTCAACCGACCACGAGTGCGTAACTAAGGACGAGGTTGAGGAAAAGATTTCAAAGGGAATGTATGTGCATATCCGCCACGGCTCGTCAACCCAGAACCTCGGCAACGCAAAATATATAACGGACAGCAATCTGCGCCGCTTTATTCTGTGCACGGATGACAGACACGCCGCAGACCTCAAAGAAAAGGGGCACATTGACGACGCTTTGAGAAGGCTGGTAAAAGACGGGCTTGACCCCGTCCGCGCGGTAACTTGCGCAACGCTCAACTGTGCCGAGTGCTACGGCTTGAAATGGCGCGGAGCAATTGCGCCCTTCTATCTTGCCGACCTCGTAATTTTGGACGGTTTAAAGAACTTTGACGCGGAGTACGTTTTAAAGAGCGGTAAAGTAGTCGCCCAAAACGGCAAGCCGCTTTTTGATACCTCCAGAAGGTATCTGCCTAAAAACGTTTTGAACACCGTACATTTAAAAGAAATGCATGCGGATGACTTTATTCTTACCTTAAAGGGCAATAAGGCTAAGGCTATGACGATAGAGTCGGGCGGAGTCGTTACGGGCTGTGAGATAGTTGACGTCGAAAGCAAAAACGGCGACGTCGTTTTAGAGCGTACGGATTTATTGAAGCTGAACGTCGTCGAGCGCCACAAGATGACGGGGAATATCGGCAGAGCACTTTTCAAGGGTTACGGTTTCAAGGGCGGCGCAATGGGCATAACTATTGCGCACGATTCGCACAATATAATTCTTCTCGGCGACGATAACGAAAGTATGGCGCGCGCCGCAAACCGTCTTAAAGAGATAGGCGGCGGAATGGTAATCGTTGAAAAGGGCGGCGAAATTTACTCGCTTACCCTCGATATCGCGGGGCTTATGTCCTCGCGCGACGCGGAGAGCCTGCAAAGAGACAGCAGGAGTTTAATCGAACGCGCGCACGCAATGGGAGTAAAGCGCGGGTACGAGGCGTTTATGTCTCTTGCGTTTTTATCGCTTGCGGTTATTCCCAAATTAAAGGTAACCGACGCGGGACTATTCGACGTTGAAAAATTTGCTTTCACGGACATTAACGCGTAAAAAGGAAAATATAAATTATTAAATGAAAACAAAGCTTAGATATATAA
>JAIDRY010000226.1 GCA_029061465.1 Clostridia bacterium | reverse complement strand
CTATAGTTTCGTTCAGGTTTGCCGCGCTGTCGCCGAGGAAGCCCTCGATTGAAGCCGTCAAGCCCTGCACCTTTTCGGCAAGGGAAGCAACTACGCCGTCAAACGACTGCACGTTGAACGCAAGGTTGTAAGCTGCAAGCGCCGCAAACACTACGAGTCCTATCATAATGAGCGACCAGACCACGTTTGAAATACCGTTGCGGTAACCGAACTTTATCGCAAAGAATATGAATACGAGATAGAAGCAGTCAAACAGATACGGTTTGAATAAAGCGTACTGCTCGCTTGCGCACAGCGCCGCTAATTCACTGCCGAAATTTAACTGCGACAAGTCAAGTGCGGCTAACATAAACGCAAAGATAAATCCCGTGATTACCGCGCCCTTTACGGCAAGAGTTACCCCGCCGAATATAACGTCCACAAAGCCGCTGGGACCCTTTTCTTTTTTGCCCTGCGCGACTTTTTTACGTTTTGAGCGCCTGAATATTGCGCGGCACATCGAAGAAGTACTGCCGAAAATGAGTATGGAAGCAACTCCGATTACTATTGAAATTATACCCGCAACTAAGCCGCCGACGTTTTCCTTTAAAGCGCCGCCTATAAGTATGGTGCATAAACAGGCAAGCAGATATTCCATTCCCCATGAGGAGACGCGGGAAAATCCTTTACATAAGCCTATTATAAGCCCTAATACTGCGGAAAACGCTACCACGGCTAAAATTGCAATGCCGATGATATTCATCTTTTACCTCTTACTTTTTAAAGCTGTCCTTTAAGGAAACTATCTCCGAAAGAACAAGCCCTCCGTCTGTACATTTTTTATAATAACCCGTCCTTAAAAGCTGGAAAGGTGTATCGTTTAAAGCCTCGAAAAGAGCGGGTTCGGCTTTGCCGTAAAAACTCTTTTCACTTTCATTATCAAGCCTTTCCGCATAGTCCTGGTCGGGATATTCTTCATCTTTGAGAAGCGGCGTATACTGTCTGAACTGCGCGTCCACGCCGTACTTACAGTCAACCCAGTGAATAACGCCCTTTGCTTTGACCGAACATTCTTCTCCGCTTCCGCTGCGCGATTCGGGGAAGTACGTGCAAAGTATTTCTTCCACGCTACCGTCTGCGCCGAGCTTCACGTCGTCGCAGCGCACGATATACGCGCCTTTAAGCCTTACCGTGCCGCCCTTTTGAAGTCTCTTGTATTTGGGCGGGGGATTTAACGAGAAGTCCTCTCTGTCAATATATACGCTACCGGTAAACTTAACTGTGCGTTCACCCGCTTCCGCATTTAAAGGATTTCTTTCGAATGCAAGCTCTTCCTCGCCCTCGTAGTTGGTTATAGTGAGCTTAACGGGGTTTAATACCGCCATAGCCCTTTCGGCGGTAGCGTTTAGCTCGTCGCGTATACAGCTGTCGAGCTGAGCTTGATTTACCACCGAATACGCCTTTGCCACACCGACGTCCGCGCAGAATTTTTTGAGCGCAACGGGCGGGACGCCGCGGTTTTTAAGTCCCATTATAGTGGGCATTCTGGGGTCGTCCCAGCCGCGCACGAACTTTTCGTCAACAAGCTTTTTCAAGTAACGCTTGGACATAAGCATATTGGTAATGTTAAGCCTTGCAAATTCAATCTGTCTGGGCAGAGGTTTTTCAAAGCCTGCGTTTTCAACAAACCAGTTGTATAAGGGACGGTGATTTTCAAATTCAAGCGAGCAGAGTGAATGGGTTATTCCCTCTATCGCGTCCGAAACGGGATGCGCGAAGTCGTACATAGGATATATACACCACTTGTCCCCCGTCCTGTAATGGGGCACGTGCGCTATGCGGTAAATTATGGGGTCGCGCATATTCACGTTAGGCGAGGACATATCTATTTTTGCACGCAATGTTTTAGCGCCGTCGGGATAGACGCCCGCCTTCATCTCGCGGAAAAGCTTTAAGTTCTCCTCCACGCTTCTGTTTCTGTAAGGCGAAGGCACGCCCGCCTCGGTCAAAGTGCCGCGCGTGGCGGTTATCTCCTCCGCGGACAAATCGCAGACATACGCTTTGCCGTCAAGTATATATTTTTCCGCAATTTCATAGAGCCTGTCGTAATAGTCCGAAGCGAACACAAGCTTGTCGTATTCGAAGCCAAGCCACTTTACCGCTTCTACTATGGAATTGACATATTCGTAATCCTCTTTCGCGGGGTTAGTGTCGTCCATTCTCAGATTGAGCGTGCCGTGATACTTGTCCTTTACGCCGAAGTTTATGCACATTGCCTTTACGTGCCCTATATGCAGATAGCCGTTAGGCTCGGGCGGAAAGCGCACGTGAATTTCGTTGCCTACGCTTTCGAATTTGCCCGCTTCAAGCTCTTCGTTAATTATTTGTTCTATGAAATTTGATGCCTCGGGAAGTTCCATAATTTTTTCCTTTTGCCTCGCTATCAGGATAAGCCCGTAATGTTTCCGTTTTCGTCAATGTCTATGCGCTCGGCCCCGGGGGTTTTGGAAAGGCCGGGCATTAGCATTATTTCACCCGCGACGGCGACGATAAATCCCGCGCCGCCCTTATAGATTATATCCCTGACCTTTATTTTAAAGCCACTTGGACGGGCGATTTTTTTAGCGTCGTCGGAGAGGGAATACTGTGTTTTAGCAATTATTATGGGTAAACCCTTTATGCCCTTGCGCTCTATCTCGTCAATCTTTTTAAGCGCTTCTTCGGTGAACTCGGCGCCGTCGCCGCCGTAAATATTTTTGACTATATCTTCGATTTTTTTAACGGTTTTATCGTTTAAGTTATACGAATAATGAAGCTCGCTCTTTGTATCGCACGCGGCGCACACAGCCTTTGCAAGCTCTATGCCGCCTTCACCGCCCTTTAAGAAAACGTCGGTAAATACCGCCTCCGCGCCTGCGCTTTCACATGCCTTTAAAACGGCGTCAATCTCCGCCTGCGTATCGGTGTAAAACCTGTTCATAGCAACTACAACAGGCTTTTTATATACGTTCTTTATATTTTCAATATGCTTTAAAAGGTTGGGAAGCCCCGCGTTCAATGCGGTAAGATTTTCTTCCGTGAGCGAGGTCTTGTCCGCGCCGCCGTGAAGCTTTAACGCCCTTACCGTTGCAACTATTACCACGCAGTCGGGCTGAATACCCGCAATGCGGCACTTGGTATCGAGGAACTTTTCCGCGCCCAAATCCGCGCCGAAGCCCGCTTCCGTTACCGTGTAATCGGCAAGAGTCATTGCAGTATACGTTGCGCGGATTGAGTTACATCCGTGCGCGATATTTGCAAAAGGTCCGCCGTGAACTATCGCCGGAGTGCCCTCCAAGGTCTGAACTAAGTTCGGCTTTATAGCGTCCTTTAAAAGCGTTGTCATTGCGCCGTCGGCTTTTAGCTCGCGGGCGCGGACGTATTCGCCGTCCTCGTTTACACCCACCACTATATCGCCTATGCGCTTTTTTAAATCCTTTAAATCGGTAGCAAGGCACAAAATTGCCATTACCTCCGAAGCGGCGGTTATTTCAAAGCCCTCCGCCCTGTCGTAGCTGACGCAGCCCTTCATTGTGCCCGCGAGGTTGTGCAGGGTTATATCACGGAGCGCCCTGTCGTTCATATCCATACAGCGGCGGAAATACACTTCCTTTATTTTAAGCGCGTTACCGCGGAGAATATGATTGTCAATCATTGCGCACAGAAGATTGTTTGCCGCGGTGATAGCGTGCAAATCGCCTGTGAAGTGCAGATTTATATCCGCCATAGGCACGACCTGCGCGTAGCCGCCGCCTGCCGCTCCGCCCTTAATGCCGAACACGGGACCTAAGGAAGGCTCTCTTAAAGCAAGGCAAACCTTTTTACCGAGCTTAGACATTCCGTCCGCAAGCCCTATGGAAACGGTAGTCTTGCCCTCGCCGCCCGCCGTGGGGTTGATTGCCGTAACGAGTACGAGCTTTGAACGGGGATTGACTTTATCAAGATTTATCTTTGCCTTATACTTGCCGTACAGCTCTAATTCGTCCTCGGAAAGACCGAGTTTTTCAGCGATAACCCTTATATCCTGCGGTATACAGCTTTCGGCAATCTCGATATCTGTGAGCATAATTCTCCTTATAATATAATTATTCATTAAACATTATAACACAAGACAAACGATTTGCATATAGTTTGACGTGCTTTTTTTAAAAAATTTTTTGTTCACGAACATTGGCGGCTATTCTGCGCCGACAATTTTCCGTGATTTGAAGGCTACTCGCCCTCTTTGCGGGATTTTAAGGGCACACAATAATATAATCCCGCAAATTCACCTCGGTCAGCCGCAGGTATGCGCAAATTGGGGCTTTCACCAAAAAGTGCGATTTTTGGTGAAAGAGTATTTTGTTTTAAAAATAAAAATCGTTTTACTTGACTAAACCGTAAAATTTAATTAGAATTATTTAATAAAAACTAACGGAGAGGCTTATGGCTGACAAGAAAAGAGCCGTCACACAGGAAAAGCTTGTGGCGCTTTGCAAAAACAGAGGATTTATTTTCCCCGGAAGCGAAATTTACGGAGGACTTGCAAATACCTGGGACTTTGGTCCTTTGGGCGTTGAGTTTAAAAACAACGTTAAAAAAGCCTGGTGGAAAAAGTTTGTACAGGAAAGCACTTTAAATACTGGGCTTGACTGCGCTATACTTATGAATCCCCGCACGTGGAAGGCTTCGGGACACATAGGAGGTTTTTCCGACCCGCTTATGGATTGCAAGAGCTGCAAGTCAAGACACCGTGCCGATAACCTTGTAGAGGATTACTGCAAGAAACATAAGTTAGATGTAAAAGTCGAGAGTATGGATAACGACGCTTTGGAAGAGTTTATCACCGAGAAAAAAATCGTCTGCCCCGTATGCGGAAAAAGCGATTTTACTCCCATAAGAAAGTTTAACCTTATGTTCAAGACTTTTCAGGGCGTAACCGAGGACAGCGTAAACACCGTGTACCTCCGCCCCGAAACGGCGCAGGGAATTTTCGTAAACTTCAAAAACGTACAGCGTGCTTCGCGTATGCGCGTGCCCTTCGGCATAGGTCAGATAGGCAAATCCTTCCGTAACGAAATTACGCCAGGCAACTTTATTTTCCGCGTGCGCGAGTTCGAGCAGATGGAGCTTGAATTTTTCTGCAAGCCGGGGACTGACCTCGAATGGTTCTCGTACTGGAAGGACTACTGCAAAAACTTCCTTTTATCCCTTGGAATGAAAGAGGAAAATTTAAAACTTCGCGACCATTCGCCCGAAGAACTGTGCTTCTACTCCAAGGCCACGACCGACTTCGAATACAACTTTGCGTTCGGCTGGGGCGAACTGTGGGGCATTGCGGACAGAACGGATTACGATTTGAAACAGCACCAGACGGAAAGCGGCGAAAGCATGGATTATACCGACCCCGTTACCAACGAAAAATATATTCCCTACGTAATAGAGCCGTCGCTCGGCGTTGAAAGATGCGTACTTGCGCTTCTGACGGACGCTTACGACGAAGAAGTTTTGGACGAGGCGAAAAACGATATAAGAACGGTAATGCACCTGCACCCCTTCCTTGCTCCCTACAAGGCGGCTATACTTCCCCTTC
>JAIDRY010000225.1 GCA_029061465.1 Clostridia bacterium | reverse complement strand
TTGCTTTACGGAGCAATTTATGAAACCAAGAGCGTAAATTCAAAAGACGAGGTAGTTGTTTTCGTACACGGAATGGGTCCCGGGCACTGCGCGTATATGACGGAAATAGCATATTTTTGCAACCACGGTTACAACGTAATAGCGGTTGACAGTCTGGGTTGCGGCGGTTCGCAGGGGAAGAATATGCACGGTATGTTCGAGGGCGTGCAATCAGCCGTAGCGACTATCGACTTTGCAAAAAAGCAGTTTGCGGGCAAAAAGATTTATCTTATAGGGCACAGCTGGGGCGGCTATTCCTCGCTATGCGCCTCTAAGCTCAGGAAGGTTGATAAGGTAGTTGCAATCAGCGCACCCTCGTCACCGTCAAGAACTATTCAGGGCGGCGCCGCGCCGATTATGGGTAAAGCTCTTGCCTCGATACTGCGCCCGTTTTGGTGGTGTATAAACCTCTTTAAATTCGGCGCAAAGGGCAATATGAACGCCGCAAAAAGCGCGGAAAGAAACGATACACCGACGCTATTGATACACGGCGACAACGACGGTATAGTGTCAAAGAAAAACGAGGCTTTCTATAAAGCGAACGGCGGCAATATTGAAAAGTATCTTGCAAAGGGTAAGGCACATAATCCGTACAATACAGTCGAGGCGGAAAAAAAGCTTGCCGAGCTTTCGTATAACCTTTCACAATCATCAAAGATGACCGAGGAGGAGAGGCAGGCGTATTTCACGAATTTCGATTACGCCGCCGCTACGGAAGAGGATAATGAGGTAATGGGTAAAATTTTGTCATTTTTAGAAGAATGATAATAAAAATTAATTGACAAGCATTTTTATTTAAGATATACTCGTTATATCGTATGGGCTTCCAGAGACCATGCAAATATTTAGGCGGATATATTCCGCATTATTGATTGAGTTAAAAGCTCAAATTTTATAAGTTGATTACTTTATAATCAAAGCCTTTAAGGCGTCACTTGTGAAACGGTCAATAAGAGTAGTAAAAGTATTTGCTATATAGACTCTGAAAGATTAATCCTATGCGTAAGAAATAATGCACGCAGTTTAAAAGACGACCTTAGGGTCGTCTTATTTTTATTCCGTAAAGGAGATAAGCAAATGGGCAAAAGCGAAAATATAATCGAATTAATCGACGTGAGAAAGGTTTTCGACGACGAAACGGTAGCCGTGGACTCATTTAACCTTGAAGTAAAAAAGGGCGAATTCGTTACCTTTTTAGGTCCGTCGGGTTGCGGAAAGACTACAACATTAAGAATGATTGCGGGCTTCGATATTCCTACGTCGGGCAAAATACTTTTGAACGGTGAGGATATAAGTTTACTTCCGCCCAATAAAAGGCCGGTAAACACCGTTTTCCAGAAATACGCGCTGTTTCCTCACTTAAACGTGTATGAAAACGTTGCGTTCGGCTTGCGCCTTAAAAAGATTGAAAACACATATGCCGACGCGGACGGTAAGACTATAACGAAAAAGCAAAAGCTCACTAAGGCGGAAATTGATAAAAAGGTCAAAACCGCGCTTGAAATAGTCGATTTAGAGGGCTTTGAAAAGCGCAGCGTTTCCACGCTCTCGGGCGGACAGCAGCAGCGTATCGCCATCGCCCGCGCAATTGTAAACGAGCCTGAAATCCTGTTACTTGACGAGCCGTTGGGCGCGCTCGATTTAAAGATGCGCAAGGAAATGCAGATAGAGCTTAAAAAGATGCACGAAAAGCTCGGTATAACGTTTATTTACGTCACGCACGACCAGGAAGAAGCGCTTTCAATGTCTGATAAAATCGTGGTAATTAATGACGGCGAAATTCAGCAGATAGGCACGCCGACGGAAATTTACAACGAACCCGTAAATACTTTCGTCGCTGACTTCATAGGCGAAAGTAACATATTCAACGGAGCAATCGTAGGCAAGCTCAAAGTAAAATTCTGCGGTGCAACCTTCGACTGTCTTGACGACTATGAAATTAATCAGCTTGTGGACGTCGTAGTCCGTCCCGAGGACATAAAAATCTGCGCCCCCTCGGAAGGACAACTCAAAGGTAAAGTTATATCCTCCGTTTTTAAGGGCGTTCACTACGAAATTACGGTTGAAATAGGCAAATTCGAAATCGTAATTCAAAGTACGTATACCGCCGCGGTGGGAAGTAACATAGGCTTGAGAATAGAGCCCGACGGCATACACCTTATGGAAAAGGTTTACACCGTAAACAAATACGACGGCGTGATAACCAAAAACAACACGGTTGAATTTGGCGACGGCGAATTCGAGTGCGATATAACCCAGCTTTACACAGGTTCGCATATCGACGAAGAGGGGTATCTAATAACGGCTACAGGTGAAAAGCTTGATTTGACAGACACGGAAGTTATAGTTGAAGTGGATACCCACAGCATACAGATGACCGACGACGAGAACGCGGGCGGCGCACAGGGCAACATTATTTCAATGATTTACAAGGGCGACCATTACCGCTATATCGTAAGAACGGAAGAGAACGAGGAGGACTACGTTTTCTCCTGCCCCGATTTGTGGAACACGGGCGACTTGGTCGGCATAATTATCCCTAAGGACAAAATCAAGCTTTCGCTGAAAGTTACGCCCGAACAGGAAAAGGGGGGTTAGCGTATGAAGCTTCGTTTTAACAGAAGTCAGCTATGTATACCGTACGCGGCTTTCCTCGTGCTTTTCGTGATAGCGCCGCTTATAGTCATAGTTTACTATGCGTTTACAAACGGTCAGGGCAATTTCACTTTTGAAAATTTCACGGGTTTTTTCACAAGCACAAACACCTTAGGCACGCTTTTATACAGTATAGTGCTTGCGGTTACGACTACGCTCGTCTGTCTCGTGATAGCTTATCCCACGGCGTATATACTTGCAAGGAGCAATTTCAAAAAGAAATACGTGCTTTTATTGCTGTTTATTTTGCCTATGTGGATAAATTTCACCCTGCGTATAACCGCGCTTAAAGAGATATTGTCCGCTATCGAGGGCAACATAGCGATGTATCCGTTTTTCAATTCGGTGCTCGGTATGACCTTTGACTTTTTGCCCTTTATGATTTTACCTCTGTATAACTCGCTTTTAAAGCTCGATAAAAGTCTGTTGGAAGCGGCTTCGGACCTGGGCGCAAACAAATTTTTCGTGTTTTTGCGCGTAACCCTGCCGCTGTCCGTTCCGGGGATTGTTTCGGGCATAACAATGGTTTTACTTCCGTCTATGACTAACTACGTCGTTTTGGATATGATGTATAACAGCACTTATATAATGGGCAGTTTAATAGGCAGCTATTTCAATTCTTACGACTGGAACAACGGCTCCATGATTTCCCTTGTGCTTCTTATAATCATATTTATAGTAACGCTTGCAACCAACCGTTTCAGCGACAAAGACGCAAACGACAGGGGGGCGGTATTATGAAAAAGGCTCTCCGTATCGTTTGGCTTGCGCTCGTTCTCGCGTTTATCTACGTGCCCATTCTCGTGCTTGCGGTGTATTCGTTTACCGACGCGTCAATGGTTGGCGGCGGCATAAATTCGTTTTCGTTTGCTAACTATATAAATCTTTTCAAAAACGACGAATTGAGGAATATGATTTTCGGCACGGTTTTGCTTGCATTAATCTGTTCCGCAATTTCAACTGTATTGGCAACGCTTGGCGCAATAGGAA
>JAIDRY010000224.1 GCA_029061465.1 Clostridia bacterium | reverse complement strand
GATAGCAAGGCAGTTTTCCGCAAACTCCTTGTAGACTGCGAGCATCTTCAATGTTTCTTCAACAGCCTCTTCCTCGCTTGCGTGGGCGGTGTGTCCTTCCTGCCATAAAAATTCGGAAGTTCTCAAAAAGGGGCGCGTCGTCTTTTCCCAACGCATTACGTTAGCCCACTGGTTTATCTTTATGGGCAAATCACGGTAGGATTGCAGCCATTTGGAATACATATTTCCGAATATCGTTTCGGACGTGGGGCGAATGGCAAGCGGCTCGGCAAGCTCCTCGCCGCCCGCGTGGGTAACAACCGCAACCTCTGGGGCAAAGCCTTCAACGTGCTCGGCTTCCTTTGTGAAATAGCTCATAGGTATAAGCAGCGGAAAATAAGCATTTTCGTGCCCCGTTGCTTTAAAGCGCATGTCAAGCTCCCTTTGGATATTTTCCCAAATAGCGTAACCGTAGGGACGAATTACCATAGTGCCCTTTACGGGACCGTAGTCTACGAGCTTTGTCTTTATGACTATATCCGTGTACCACTGGGGGAAATCTTTTTCTATATCTGCAATTTGTTCAACAAAATTTTCTTTTGCCATAAAAAGCTCCGTTAATTAAATTCCCGAATATTATACCACAGCTTAAAGTAAATTCAAAGGATTTTAAAGGTAATTTTAAAATTTGCTTACGCGTTGAATTTATAGACCTTTTACGCACTCCAACGAGTAATCAATCAGATGGTGCCTGACGTCTGCACGCGTAAAGTTGCGACTGTCGTAACCCTCGCCGCTCAAATCGTCTCCGCAGTATAAAATCTGACCGAACTTCGCACCGAGGAAGCGCGACGCGGCTATCATAGCCGAGCACTCCATTTCAACGGTTAAGCAACCCTGCGAGCGGCGAAGCGCAACCTTATCTTCTGTTTCGCGGTAGAATGCGTCCGTCGTCCAGGTCTTGCCCGTTACGTGCGGCAAGCCGAGTTTGGTCAAAGTTTTTTCAACGTGTTTAACCACGTCCGCGTCCGCCTCTATTTCGTACGAAGGCGGGGCGTAATGGAAGCTTGCACCCTCGTCGCGCACCGCGCTGTCAGGAATAACGAGAGCGCCGAGCGGTTGGGGCGTAAGCGTACCCGACGAACCGCAAGCAATTATTTTTCTTACACCAGCCGCGCACAGCTCGTGAATTTCGGCTACCGCACCCGCAGAACCGATAAAGCCTGCGACAAGCGCAATCTTAACTCCGTCGATATCTATTTCATAAATGGGTAAATTACACGTGCAAGATGAAATTTCTGAAATTTGGCGGGCTCCATACTCTTCGGCTTTTTCCTGCACGCTCGTTTTTGAAAATGCAATAACGCAACGCTCGGGCAAATTCTTTGTATTGCTATCAAAATGTTCGGGTCTGGCTTTGCCTTCTTTACTATCAAATTCCATTAAGGGGATTTCTTTCTTTTGCATAATTAACTCCTTTCACGAATTTCTCGGCTATTCTGCGCCTACGAAATTCCGTGATTTGAGGGCTACTTGCCCTCTTTGCGCGTTCTTTAAGCGCACACAATTATATAAACGCGCAAATTCACCCCGCTGAGGCGCAAGTATGCGCAAATTGGGTGCATAACCCAAAAGTGCGATTTTGAGTTATGCCGTTAAATTAACTCGTATATTTTGTTTATCTTATCACAAACAAAATTAAAAAGCAATTCACCGTGCAAAAAAATATAGCGTTATTTTAACTCAAACGCTTGTAATGGGACGGCTTTTTATTGTATAATAAAACCGTATATGATATTAAAGGACTTAAAGAGACTTAAAAGCGGAACGGACGTGCGCGGTACTGCCGTGGAAACCGACGTGCCCGTTACTTTAACGAATGAAGCCGTAGACTGCATTTGCAAAGCGTTTATAAAGTGGCTTGGCGTTAAAACGGGCAAGGCGAAGCTTAAAATCGCCTTAGGCAACGACAGCCGTATTTCCGCCGAGCGCATAGTAACGTGTGCAAAGAACGCAATGCTTTCATGCGGGGCGGACGTCGTTTACACGGGACTTTCCTCCACGCCCTCTATGTTCATTCTTTTGAAAAAGTCTGACTTTAAGTGCGACGCATCGATTATGGTTACCGCCTCACATCTACCTTATAACAGAAACGGACTTAAATTTTTTACCGAAGACGGCGGGCTTGACGGCAACGAATTAGACGAAATACTTGAATTAGCCGCGGAAGGCAACTTCACCCAAGGCGAGGGCAAGTATGAAGAAAAATCGTTTATGGACGAATATTCGCGCCTGCTTGTAAACATAGTAGAGCGTGAATGCGGTATACTTCCTTTAAAAGGAAAAAAAATAATCGTAGACGCGGGTAACGGCGCAGGCGGGTTCTTTGCGGAAAAGGTGTTAAAGCCGCTTGGCGCGGACACGCGCGGAAGCCAGTTTTTAGAGCCTGACGGCTACTTTCCCAACCACATTCCCAACCCCGAGGACAAACAGGCGATTGACAGCCTGTCGCAGGCGGTTATACGAGAAAAGGCGGATTTCGGAATTATATTCGATACGGACGTAGACAGGGCGGCTTGCGTTGACGAAAAGGGCGGAGAAATAAACAGAAACGCGCTGATAGCGCTTTTATCAGCGATACTCTTAAAGGATAAAAAGGGCGTTATAGTTACCGACAGCGTAACGAGCGACGGTCTTACCGAGTTTATAAAAAACCTCGGCGGCGAGCATCTGAGATATAAGCGCGGTTACAAATACGTAATTGACAAGTGCAAGGAAATTAACGCAAACGGCGGCTACTCTCCCCTTGCGATTGAGACCTCGGGACACGCGGCGTTTAAAGAAAATTATTATCTGGACGACGGCGCGTATTTGATAACACAAATTCTTATCTCCCTTTCACGGCAGGCGAAAGACGGCAAGAGCCTGACAGAGCTTATCAAAGACTTAAAGCGCCCCGTTGAAGAGAGCGAAGTACGCATAACGTTCAACGATACCAGCGCGGACTATAAAAGCGAGGGTAAAAAAGTTATCGAGGAGCTTAAACAAAGCGCCGCAAGCCAAGGGTTCAGCGTTGCGCCCGACAATTACGAGGGCGTGAGAATGAATACGGGGTGCGGTTGGGTACTTGTAAGAATGAGCGTGCACGACCCCGTTATGCCTATAAATCTCGAAAGCGATACAGAGGGCGGCAACAGGAAAGCGGCTTTAAAGCTTTTGAAGCTTTTGGAAGCCTATCCCTTTTTAAATACCTCTAATCTTAAAAATTTTACGTTGTAAGGAGAATATCAATGTCTATAAAATCAAAATGCGTAGACGCCGTGAGAGTACTTTCCGCGGAAGCAATCCAGAAGGCAAAGTCCGGACACCCCGGCATTTGCATGGGCGCGGCTCCCGTCGGGTTCGAGGTGTTTGCCGACTTTTTGAATTTCAGCTATAAAAACCCCAAATGGGACAACAGGGACAGATTTGTCCTCTCCGCGGGGCACGGTTCGATGCTGCTTTACTCGCTTTTGCACCTCTTCGGCTTTAAGGTGAGTAAAGAAGACTTGATGAATTTCCGTCAGTTCGGCTCGCACACGCCCGGTCATCCCGAAACGGATAAGACGGAAGGCGTTGAAACTACGACCGGTCCTCTGGGACAGGGCCTGGGCAACGCGGTTGGTATGGCTCTTGCCGAGGAACACCTTGCCGCGGTATTTAATCGCCCCGGCTATAAGGTGGTAGACCACTACACCTACGTGCTTTGCGGCGAAGGCTGTCTTGAAGAGGGCTTAGGCTATGAAGCGTGCTCGTTTGCGGGTACGCAGAAATTGGGCAAATTAATTTTATTATACGATAAAAACAACATAACTATCGAGGGCGACATTCAGACGAATTTCAACGAGGATATTGCAACGAGGTTCTGCGCACAGGGCTGGCAGGTTATACGCGTGCCCGATTCAAACGACCTTGCAAGGCTTAAATCCGCTATCGAAAAAGCTAAATCCGATTTGACCAGACCTTCGATAATTATCTGCTCGACAAAAATAGGTTACGGCTCTCCCCTTGAAAACAGCGCAAAATCGCACGGAGCGCCCCTCGGCGAGGAAAATCTTGCCGCAACCAAGCAGACGCTCGGCTGGACGGAAGCGCCGTTTGAAGCACCCGCAGACGTTAAAGAGTACTGCAAGGATATTGCCGAAGACAAGCTTGTGGTTGAAAGGGTATGGAACGACCTGTTTGAAAAATACGAAAAACAGTTCCCCGAACTTGCCGCAAAATACAAGCAGTATATGGCGGGATATGAGCCCGATTTCACCAACTTTATTGAAAAGTTTGACTTTTCCAAGCCCGAGGCTTCAAGAGCTTCCGGCGGCAAAGTTTTAAATGAGCTTGCAAAGCTTATGCCCAACCTTTTGTCGGGCTCGGCAGACCTTGCTCCCTCTACTTTGACCGACATTAAAGGTGCGGAGTACTTTTCACCGGATAACCGCACAGGGCGCAATATCCGCTTCGGCATACGCGAACACGCTATGGCGGCGATATGCAACGGCATACAGCTTCACGGCGGACTGAGGATAGCCTGCTCTACATTCTTCTCTTTCTCCGACTATATGAAAGCGGGAATTAGGCTGAGCGCAATTATGAATATCCCCGTTATTTACGTAATGACTCACGACAGTATAGGCGTCGGCGAGGACGGACCTACGCACCAGCCCGTTGAACAGCTTGTAGCTCTGCGCTCGATACCGAACTTAAAGGTATTCCGTCCCTGCGACGGCAAGGAAACGGTTGCGGCGTACATTTCCGCGTTTACGCACAACTCCCCCACCGTTTTAGTACTGTCAAGACAGAATTTGCATCAGTTCCCTAATTCGGGACTTAACGCACTTGCGGGCGGTTATATTCTTGACGACTGCAAGGGTGCAACGCCCGACGTAATTCTGATGGGTACGGGTTCCGAAATGGGCTTGTGTATGGGCGCAAGGGACGCGCTGACCAAAGAAGGCCATAAAGTGCGCGTGGTTTCTATGCCCTGCCTTGAAGAATTTGAAAAGCAGACTAAGGAATATCAGGAATACGTACTGCCTAAAAAGGTTAAGGCGCGCGTCTGCGTTGAAGCGGCTTCGCATTACTCCTGGTACAAATATGCACGCGACTACGGCGAGCTTGTTACTATGAAAAGCTTTGGCGCTTCGGGTCCCGCTCCTGTTCTTTTCAAGAACTTCGGCTTTA
This sequence comes from Clostridia bacterium, assembly GCA_029061465.1. Taxonomy (GTDB): domain Bacteria; phylum Bacillota; class Clostridia; order Christensenellales; family Borkfalkiaceae; genus Coproplasma. Next base: position 62 of record JAIDRY010000224.1, on the reverse strand, counting down.
CGGTAGATAACGTCGTAGCAAAAGCAAAATTGTCTATTAGTAACGTTAAGAAAGGTTAAAAG
>JAIDRY010000223.1 GCA_029061465.1 Clostridia bacterium | reverse complement strand
CTCCCCAAACGGGTAGAACAGCACCCAAGGCTCAAGCCGTCGCAAAAAAGAAAATTCTTTTTGTTGCTTCCGAAGCTACGCCGTTTATAGCTACGGGCGGACTTGCCGAAGTAATCGGTTCACTTTCAAAATCTCTTGCCGCAACAGGAAAATATGACGTAAGAGTAGTAATTCCCTTATATTCCGATATCAAAAAGGAGTTCAGGGACAAGTTCAACTATCTCGGAAATCTATACGTTCACCTTGCTTGGCGCAATCAATACTGCGGCATCTTCGAATACGTTAAAGACGGCGTTACTTTTTATTTTATAGATAGCGAGTTTTATTTCAAGCGTCCCGGTTGTTACGGATATTTTGACGACGGCGAAAGATTTGCATTCTTTTCAAGGAGTGTGCTTGAAATCATGCCCTTTGTCAATTTCTATCCTGACGTAATGCACTGTCACGACTGGCAGGCAGCACTAGCCGCAATATATCTTAAAACCAATTATTGTTTCAGACCCGAATATCAGTTCATCAGAGCGCTGTTTACCATACATAATATAGAATATCAGGGCTGGTATTCGCTTGATTTACTTGGCGATTTGTTCGACATATACGGCAGTTACCAATACCTAGTTGAATACAACAACTCTATCAACTTAATGAAGGGCGCGATAGAGTGTTGCGAAAGATTTTCGACAGTTAGTCCTAAATATTCTGACGAAATTAAAAACGAGTACTACGCACATGGGCTTGACCCCATAATTAACAGAAACGCATTCAAACTATGCGGAATTCTCAACGGAATAGACGTTGAAAGCTATAATCCCGAAAAGGATACACATCTTTACGCTAACTATACTGCGGAAGATTTCACAAATAAAGCGGTATGTAAGAGGGGACTTCAAAAGCAGCTTGGGCTTCTTCAAAGTCCGGACACGCCTATCGTTGCAATGGTAACCAGATTGGTTGCGCATAAGGGGCTTGATTTGGTAACGGCAGTCGTAGAGGAGTTGTTGCAGGATAACGTTCAGGTAGTAATTCTAGGCACCGGAGACGCTCATTTTGAGGGATATTTCAGTGACCTTGCGAAACGCTACCCTAATAAAATGAGCGCTAATATCGTTTTTAATAGCGATTTGTCAAGAAAAATTTATGCGGGCGCGGATATATTCTTGATGCCGTCAAAATCGGAACCTTGCGGGCTGTCACAAATGATTGCCTGCCGTTACGGAACCGTACCTGTCGTACGGGAAACAGGGGGGCTTTACGACAGTATAAAACCTCTGCATAACGGTTACACGTTTGCTAATTATAACGCACACGATATGCTTTACGTTATAAGAAAAGCGATAGCGGATTATAAAAACAAAGAAGAGTGGACAAAATTAATGTACCGCGCGGCAACATCTGATTTCAGTTGGAGCCATTCGGCGCGTGAATATGAAGCGCTCTATTTGGATATGCTAAAATAATTTACTAAACAGGAGAACAAAATGAGCACAACCTCAATCACTGAAAAGGAAGCTAAGGACCTAATTAAAGGGAAATTGTCAAGATATTTCGGCGTTTCCCCTACCGAAGCAACCAAAGAACAGTTATACAAAGCTGTTGTAATGGTAGTAAGAGATATTTTACTGGAAAAGAGACAACAGTTTCATAAAAAAATTAAATCGAAACGCGCCAAGAGAGTGTACTATCTGTGCATGGAATTCCTTATGGGGCGTTCGCTTAAAAACAGCTTGTATAACTTAGGCACAACCTCAGTATTTGAAAAAGCTGTTTCAACATACGGACTTAAACTTGAAGACTTATATGAATTAGAACCCGATGCAGGCTTGGGAAACGGCGGTTTGGGCAGGCTTGCCGCTTGCTTTTTAGACGCTTTGGCAACAGGAAATTATCCTGCTATGGGCTACTCGCTGCGTTATGAGTACGGTTTGTTTAAACAAAAAATAGTCGACGGTTGGCAAATTGAATTGCCCGACGTGTGGCTCCCCGGCGGTGAAGCATGGCTCACCCAGAGAACAGATAAATCGTTTATCGTCAGATTTAACGGACAGATTGAGGAGAAGTGGACTGAAAACGGACTTGAAACGAGCTACGTAAACTGCAATGAAGTACAAGCCGTTGCATACGATATGATGGTTTCTGGTAAAAACAGTGAAGCTGTTTCCGTTTTAAGGTTATGGAAGGCAAGGCCTGTGCAGGACTTCAATATGAAGTTATTTTCACAGGGTGACTACTATCAGGCAATGACGGAAGACAACGACGCCGACCTTTTGACCAAAGTATTATATCCTGCAGATAATCATAACGCAGGAAAATCACTTCGTTTAAAACAACAGTATTTCCTTTGCTCAGCGTCAATTCAAAACATCGTGGAAGACCACAAGCACCGCTATGGCAATTTAATGGATTTGCCTAAGCTTGCGGCAATTCATTTAAACGATACTCACCCCGCAATGGCAATTCCCGAGCTTATGCGTATCCTTGTTGATGAATATTTCTATGACTGGGACAAGGCTTGGACTATTACAACTTCAACGTGTGCATATACTAATCATACCGTGCTTGCAGAGGCGCTTGAAACGTGGTCGGAAGACTTAGTTGCAAGAACAGTTCCCAGAATACACACTATTATCAAGGAAATTAACAGAAGGCTTTGTGAACAGCTTTGGAACAATTACCAGGGCGAATGGGCAAAAATATCTAGAATGTCGATTATCGAGCATGACCGCATTAAAATGGCGAATTTGTCGGTTTATGGTGGTCACAGCGTAAACGGCGTTTCTGCACTTCACAGCAATATAATTAAAACTTCGGTTTTTAAAGATTTCTACGACTTTACACCCGAAAAGTTTACTAACGTAACTAACGGTATTGCTCACAGACGCTGGTTAAATCAGTCAAACCCCGAATTGTGCAACCTTCTTGATGAGTGTATAGGCAGAGATTACGAGCTTGACAGTTCAAGACTTAGTGATTTTAAAAAGTTTGAAAATGATAACTCGGTTTTAGATAAACTTGATGAAATTAAGAGTATAAAGAAAAGACAATTTGCAGAATATGCAAAAAAGAAGCAAGGTCTTATTATTGACCCTAATACAATGTTTGACGTACAGGCTAAACGGCTTCACGAATATAAGCGCCAGCTTCTGAACGTTCTCAATATCATTGATAGTTATCTTGATTTGCAGGATAATCCTAATTTAAACGTTGTTCCTAAAACTTATATATTCGGAGCTAAAGCAGCACCCGGATATGCAATGGCAAAGAAAATAATTAAATTAATCAATTATTTATCTTCTGACATTAAAAACAATAAGAAAATACAGGAAAAATTAAACGTAGTATACATGGAAGACTATAACGTTTCTATGTCCGAAATGTTAATGCCCGCTTCAGAAGTTTCTGAACAGATATCTCTTGCCGGTAAGGAAGCAAGCGGAACTGGTAATATGAAATTTATGATTAACGGCGCGTTGACAATAGGTACGCTTGACGGCGCAAACGTTGAAATGGCTCAGGCAGTCGGAAATGAAAATATATTCATATTCGGATACAAGGCAAATGAAGTTGACGAGATTTGGCGCAATGGATACAGTTCCAGCAAGTACTACAACAAATCACCAAAATTACGCAGAATTATTGAAGCGCTTATAATCGGCTTTAACGGGGAAAGCTTTGCTGATATTGCAAATTATTTACTTACTGATTTACCCGTGGCTGACCCTTATATGTGTATGGCGGATTTTGCGGCTTACAGCGCAACTCAGCACAATATTTCAAAACTCTATTCGTCTAATAAACAAAAGTGGAATCAGATGTCTCTATGCAATATCGCAGCCGCAGGATATTTTTCCGCAGACAGAGCAATTTCAGACTATGCAAACAATATTTGGAATTTAAAAAGTATAACAAGGTAAAATAAAATATTTGCTCGAAAAAGCCTCGTAAATAAGTTTTTTACGAGGCTTTTTGAATACTATGTCAGACATAATCGCTTGTTTTTATCTATTTTCCAGCAAACCAACAACATTAAAATATTTTACTAATTTAATTGAACTTGAAATGTTCGATAATTTAAACAAATTTAATTGACAACCCGTATCTTTATGTGATATTATGCAATCATAACTAAAACACTTCGTAAAACTATGGTTTTACGAAGTGTTAAAGATACTTTTTATACTCCCATTAAAATAA
>JAIDRY010000222.1 GCA_029061465.1 Clostridia bacterium | reverse complement strand
ACATATACACGAATAATTTATTTTCAATATCCGCCTAAATGCCGTTTTGACCACATCCTACGATTTTGCTTCCGTTTATATCACTTACGCCGCCGTTAATAAATTTTTCCTTCTGCGCCATAAGAGTCTTTTTATCCTTTTTACCCATGGCTCGGCGAACCAAGTCTGCTTCGCCCAAAGAGAATCCTGCTAAATCCTGAAATATCTGCATTACCTGTTCCTGATATACAGGTATGCCATAAGTAACTTTTAATATTTTTTCTTCCTGCGGACAATCGTAGCCTATCGGCTCCTGTCCGTGCTTTCTTGCACAGAAAGAATCAATAAACTTCATCGGACCGGGGCGGTATAACGATACCCCTGCTATTAAGTCTTCAAGGGTGTCAGGGCGAAGCGTTTTCATAAACCGCTTCATGCCGCCGGCTTCGAGCTGGAACACGCCGTCGGTATCCCCTTCGGCTATAAGTGAATATGCACCGACATCTTCGTAACCAATTTTATTAAAATCAATTTCCCTACCGTAGTTTTCTTTAATGTAATCGACGCACTTTTTAATATCCGTCAAAGTAACAAGCGCAAGGAAATCCATTTTAAGCATGCCCAATGCTTCTATTTCCTTTGCAACGAACTGAGTCGTTATATCATCGCCGTTTCTTGAAAGAGGAACATTATCTGCAATGCGTTTTTGGCAGATAACGACGCCCGCCGCGTGCATACCGGTTTGTCTGGGCATTCCTTCAATTTTAAGCGCCATATCGATAACGCGCTTCAAAGTATCGTCAGATTCATATATTTCACAAAACTCTGCGTTTCTTGCCGCTTTTAATTCATTATACTTACTCTCTAAATCTGCCTTTTTGTCCTCGTCGGTTTCTTTTTCAAACTTAGATTTTGCTGCGGCAATTCTCCTGCCCAAAAGGTCGCTTATTGAAGTTTTGCCGTCCATTATTTTAGTTAGTTTATCCGTTTCGGAGTACGGCACGCGCATTACTCTTCCAACGTCTTTAATAGAGTTTTTTGCTGCCATAGTACCGAATGTAACTATCTGGCAGACATTTTCAAACCCGTATTTACGGCGTACGTAATCTATTGTCTCTTCACGCCTGTCAGTACAAAAGTCTATATCGAAATCCGGCATAGATACGCGGTCCGGATTGAGGAAACGCTCGAAAAGAAGGTCATACTGTAACGGTTCAACGTCGGTTATTCCTATTGAATATGCAACTATAGAACTTACTCCAGACCCTCTACCCGGTCCTACGGGGATACCTTGCTCTTTCGACCAGTTAATAAAATCCCAAACTACGAGATAATAGTCGGCGTATCCCATTCCGCAAATTATATTAAGCTCATATTCTGCGCGGTCAAGCTCGCGGCTCGATAACGCATCACCGTAACGCTTTTTCAATCCGTCGGCAGTAAGCTTTCTTAAATACTCTTCCGCTGTTGAGCCGTCTTCCGGCGTATATTCAGGTATTAATGTAGTGTCTTTTATAGGATAACCTTTTTTATCAAGGTTGAATGCAGGCTCTGTCACCTTATCGGCTATAACGCGAGTGTTTGATATCGCCTTCGGCAATGTGGCGAATATTTCTTTCATTTCTTCGCCCGATTTGAAATAAAATTCGTTTGTAGAAAATTTCATTCTTTTCGGGTCGTCGAGTTGCTTTTTCATCTGAATACACATCAGGACGTCCTGCATTTCCGCATCGGATTTCTCAAGATAATGCACGTCGTTTGTGGCAACAATTTCAACGTTTATTTCATTCGCAAGATTGACAAGAAGCGGCAACACGGCTCGTTCTTCCTGTATACCGTGGTCCTGGACTTCAATGTAAAAATCTTCACCGAAAATATCCTTTAATTCAAGCGCCAGTTCTTTTGCGCCCTCATAATCACCGCTTAACAGACGGCGGGGAATACCGCCTGCAAGGCACGCGGAAAGGCAAATTATTCCTTCGGAGTGTTCTCTCAAAACTTTATAATCGATTTTCGGTTTATAGTAAAAGCCGTCGACAAAAGCCATTGAGTCAAGCTGAACGAGATTTTTATACCCCACTTTATTTTTGGCAAGTAAAATAAGGTGCTCGGCAGTATTTGAAGACTTATTCTTCATATCCTGCGTCATATAAAATTCGCAGCCGATTATGTATTTAATACCTGCTTGAAAAGCTTTTTCAGCAAGTTGAAGCGTACCGTACATATTTCCATGGTCGGTTATACATACGGTGTCAATGTTGTTTCGTTTGCAATGCTCTATTAAATTATCTATTTTGCACGCACCATCGAGTAACGAATATTCTGTGTGTAAATGCAGATGTACGAAATCAGTCATTGTTTTACCTCAGTCAACGAGCGATTGTGCAATCTCGTTGATTCTCCTCATTCTGTGATTTAAGCAGCTTTTTGAAATATTAAGCCTTTCTGCAAGCTCTTGCATTGACGCATTCTTATCCGCAAGCCGACATTCGGCAACGTCAAATAAATGCTTATCAAGGCTTTGCAAGCCTATTGTCTGTGAAATTATCTCTATAGCTTTAACTTGATTTACGGAAGCCGTTACCGTTTTATCTATATTTGAAACGGAGCAGTTATTCACCCTGTTTGCGTTGTTTTGTTTATCTTTCATCTCTACAAGCTTATTTAATTTGTCAAGACATTTTTCGCAGCTCATTATTGCAAGGACGTCGGATATAACGGCTTTACTCTTTACGTAAACTACTGCCTTATCTTTGCGATAAACCAGTTTTGCTAATATTTCGAAATCGCACAAAAGTTCGCAAAAATCAGTTGCGGTAAGCTTGTTCGAAAATACGAATTCGAGGTGATATCCGGTGCGGCTGAATAAGCTCTCCTCAGGTAAGGTACAACTACCTCCCCCGAGGAACGCCCCCTTTATAAAATTAAGCTTACCAGTATCTGATTTTATTGTGTCTTCGTTTATACCGAATATGAGGAATTTTCCTTCACTATCCTCCCCGACTATACCCGCTTTAATAAGAAAATCATTCGTCTTTTCACTGACACATTCAAATACAAGCTTGTCCCTTCCGCTCATCAAATCGAATTTTGCGCCGGAAACAGTTAAAGATAGACCATACTTCTCTTCCAATACAGAAGTAAAAAATTCAGCTGTGCGCTCATTTTCGGTTATTATCTCAAACCCGAAAAAGCCGTTTTTAGAAATAACGCTGCCGCTTGTCCGAATAAATGCAGAAAGCAAAGCGTCAAAATCATTAACGGCGCCCGATATTATTTCGTTTTTAATTTCTTCGGTAAAATTCAGCATTTTAAATATGTTTTGCCTTATATTCTTTGAATCTAAAATTCGGAAGCCGCCCGTCAATATTTTCAATCAATTCAAGCGGTATATCAGCTTCACTCAATAATTCCTGTGCAATCTTAATATCGCCCACTCTGTCCGCCGAATGCGCGTCGGAATCAATTACAAATTTAACGCCTGTTTTAGCCATTAAATTTAATTCGTCTGGGGATATATGGCGTTTTTTCGTGTTCAATTCAATGTACGTTCCGTAATCAGCGCAACATTTTGCAACTTCTTCTAAGTTACAATAACACTTATAATTTATATGCGTAAGAATATCAATAGGATTATTTTTAATAGCGTTAATATACGCTTTAGTCGTAGTTTTAACTACGCTTTCAGACGGGGTTCTGCCGAACTTATATGCGGTATAATTTTTTAACATTATATTTCGCATATCAGAAAAAGATTTGTATTTGAGAACCTCGTGAATTCCGCACAGATACAGGTCGAAATATTGTAAATCACTTTCTTTCATATCGGTTTCACCATCAACGGAAATAAGATTACTTTCCATACCAAGCAATACCTTTACGCCGGTAAGTTTTTCCGCCTCAACAATTTCAGCTCTTAAATCGGACAGATTATTTCGCTTCAATCCGAATAAAAGATGATTGAACCCGTGGTCGGTTATACCTACTTCCTTCAATCCTGCATTTTTAGCCGCCTTAGCATTTTCCAGAACAGTATTTTTACCGTGAGAATATGGAGTATGTGTATGATAATCAGACGTCAGTTTCATTGAATTTTCCTATGTATACAACCTCTTCTTCAAGCATAATTTCGGTGTGCTCAAAAACTTTCTTCTTTACGTATTTGATAAGCGAATAAACGTCGTCGGAATTATTGCCTTGGTTAATAATAAAATTTGCATGTTCCGAGCTTACTTGCGCACACCCCAGTGATGTACCTTTTAATCCAGCTTCTTCAATAATTTTACCTGCGCTTTCACCATTAATATTTTTAAAAACGCACCCGCAACTTTTCCCTTTTGGCTGAGCATTTCTGAATTTCAAATATTTGTCAATATTATTTTTAACAGAATCGCGGGAAGCGCTAACGCAATTTAGGTGTATTGCAAGAATTATCGCGTTTATGTCTCGCATAATACTATGTTTATAGCCAAAATTGCAGGATTTATTATCAAAATCGAGTAATTTGCCATTATATGCTTCAATGCGAGCAATATCGTCGCCAATATGCCGAACGTTTATTCCGCCATTCATTAATGCAAGTCCACCGACAGTTGCCGGAATCCCTGCAAGATATTCCAAACCGGTTAAGCCATTCTTTAAACAAAATTTTAAAAGCTGATTAACCGTAGTTCCGCTGCCGCACTTAATAAATCCGTTTTCATATGAGATATTGTTTAAATTAGCAGTACAGATAACCGCGCCGTCATAATAGCTATTTGAAGCAAGAATATTAGAGCCTTTTCCCAGAATAAAATATTGTTCGAAATTATCCGTTACAAAGTCAAAAGTGTCCCTTGCTTCTTTATGGGTTTTGGGAAAATATGCTATCTTTGCAAATCCGCCTAAACCGTATGTAGTATGAGAAGAAATATTGAAATTTTCTTCACTGTAAACTCCGTTTATATTAAACAAACTCTACCTCTTATATC
>JAIDRY010000221.1:5176-10338 GCA_029061465.1 Clostridia bacterium | reverse complement strand
GGGTTTTATACGATAAAGTTTCGTCCGCAAACAAAGCGTTTCTGTTAATCATTGCAAGTCCTCTACTTTATTAAGTATAGCACAACGGCTTATTCAAGTCAATACGGAATTTGTATAAATATAGGTTAATCTGCGCCTGCGGTTTGACGTAATTTAACGGCGGCGAAGCCGTAAAATTTTAAGAATTTTCCGACACTAAAAATTGACAACTATTTTACGTTATGTTATCATCAAAATATAATATTCCGAGTGAGAAAAAATGAAAGAAAATCTACCTGAAAATTTGCAAGACCCCGCCCCTGCGGAGGTTGAAACAGCCGAAGTGCAGGAAATCGAAGTAAAGACCGAGGCCCCCGTTGTTTACGGCGACAAGGTTTTATCGCCTAAGGAAAAGCGCAAGCGTTCGGTTATAAACTGGCTTATAACCTTCGTCGGCATAATAATGATGTCGGCAAGCGTCTACTTTTTCCAGACCCCGAACGAAATTACTATGGGCGGCGTTGCCGGTATTGCAATAGTTTTAAACGAGCTTATAAAAGGCGCTTCCGAACAGGTTGCGTCTATACTTACGCAGGGCGTTATAATGGCTATTATAAACGTGCTGCTTCTCATTATAGGGCTTATAATACTCGGCAAACAGTGCACGATAAAGACAATTATCTGTTCGCTCTTTTACACGGGCTTTATCTGGCTTTTCGAATATATCGACGTAATGTCCTACTTAACGCCCGAGGGAATGAACACCCTTACCAACCAGCCGTTTTTAGAGCTTGTTTACGCAATTTTATTATTCGGTATAGGCGGCGCGCTCATATTCAACTGCGGCGCATCGTCGGGCGGAACGGATATTATCGCGCTTATACTTAAAAAGTACACAAGCCTCAACGTAGGCATGGCGCTGATGCTTATTGACCTTGTAATAGTTCTGATATCGTTCTACACGTTCAGCGTAACTTCCGCACTCTTCTCGCTTTTGGGACTTTTCACAAAATCATTCCTTTTGGACAGCGTTATAGAGGCTATCGGCAAGACGAAGTGCCTCACGATTATTACGCCCAACCCCGAAATAATTTCCGAATATATTTTAAAGGTAATCAACCACGGCTACACTATGTACGACGCAGAGGGCGGCTACACACACACGCAAAAGAAGGTTATTATAACCGTCTGCAAGCGGGGCGAAGCTTTAAAGCTTAAAATGCAGATACATAAAGCCGACCCGCAGGCGTTCGTAATTATTACGGACGCAAACGAAATACTCGGCAAGGGCTTCGGCGGAACTTTATAACGACTGTAATTAAACGTACGATAATCGGGAAAGTATGAAAAAGAAAAAAGAAAAAAGTGAATTGAATATTACTGAAAGAAAGAAAAAGATTAAAAACACCGTCTTAGAATGGGTTATTATTAACTTCGGCGTTTTAATGCTTGCGTTCGGAGTATTCCTTTTCAAAGGGCCCAACAACTTTGCGACGGGCGGGGTAAGCGGTATTACCATAATTATAAGCAATTTCGTAACACCCCTCGTGCCTTTTCTTTCACAGTCCGTTTTAAACTTTATATTGAACGGTCTGCTGCTTATTATCGGCTTTATCTTCCTCGGCAGGGGCTGTACCTTTAAAACGACTTATTGTAGTTTAATGTACACGCTTGAAATGTACGCTATGCAATGGATATTTCAGGCTTGCGGAATGGAAATTTCTTCGGGGCACACTTTGACTAATGAGAAGTTTCTGGAATTCGTCTACGCAATGCTTTTGACGGGAATAGGCAGCGCGATACTATTTAACTGCGGAGCTTCGTCGGGCGGCACGGACATTGTTGCGCTTATCGTAAAAAAATACACCAATCTCAACATAGGCAAGGCGCTGTTCGTAACCGATTTATTGATAGCTTCCTCAACGTTTATCGTATTCGACGTACAGACGGGACTTTATTCCATACTCGGCTTGTTCTTCAAAGCCTTCCTCGTCGACAGCGTTATAGAGAGCATAGGCAAGTCAAAGTTTGTAACTATTATCACCGCAAATCCGGATTTGATTGCCCCCTTCATTCTCGAAGGCATACACCGCAGCTTCACTTCGTATAACGCTACAGGCGGCTATACGGGCGAGGATAAAACGGTAATGCTGATAGTTTGCAACCGCGCGCAGGCGTTAAAATTAAAATTGCAGATTAAAAAGGTTGACCCTCATGCTTTCGTAATACTGACGGACACCAACGAAATTTTAGGCAAGGGCTTCCGCTCCCCGCTGTAAATTGGATAAACTAAAATGACCCCGCAGGTTAACCTGCGGGGTCATATTTTACCAAATCATTATTTTACCGTTCTCGTCATAGTGCCAATAGTTACCCTCTTCCGTTGGCTGTGTTTCCGAATAGCAATAGCGCGTTGCGTTAATTAAATATCCGTTACCCATTGAAGCGATATTTATTTTTGACCACTCTTCCGCAGTACCGTTGAAATAAACATTTTTCAGCTCTCTGCTATCTGCGAACGCAGACCCCGAAATAGACTTCATATCGTTCCCAATAATTATATTTTCAAGTGCCGTACACCCGCCAAAAGCTGAACTGTTAATTGACGTTATGCTGTCTGATAATTTTATACTTTTAAGTCCGCTACATTGATAGAACGCACTGCCAATTTCCGTTACACTGTTTGGAATAATAACGTCGGTAAGATTGACACAATTAGCAAACGCATACGTTCCGATTGAAGTTACTCCGTCGGGGATTTTTATGCTTGTAAGTTCTTCAAAATATCTGAATGCACCTTTATAAATTTCATACTGCCGGTTTTCAAAGTTTGCGGGCAAAACCAAGTCGGTTTCCGTTCCCGTATAATCCATAAGATAACAAACTTCTTCATCGGCATAGAATACGTAACCGTCGTCAGTCGTAGTGAAATTAGTTTCTCCGTCTAACGAAGTATATACGTTTTTAGCATAATAAGCTACGTTGCCGTAATCGTTAGAGCCTTTCGTTATATCCAACTCCGATAAATTGTATACGTAGAATAATTTTACGCAACCTAAAAATGCATTATTATCGATAGAGATAACGCTGCTTGGAATAATTAAATTCATCAGCCTATAACAATTGGCGAACGAGCTATTTCCAATTTCGATAACGCTGTCAGGAATATTTATTTCAGCAAGTCTATAGCAATATAAGAATGCCGCATCTCCAATCGAAGCTACACTGTTAGGGATTGTTACGTTCTTAAGCCTATAACAATACTGAAAAGAAAAGTCAGCAATACTATCACCGCTTGTAACGTTCACTGTTGTCAATTGAGGATTATTCATAAATCTGCATGCAATCGCTGGAATTGTCGCACTCTCAATGCTACAGCCATCGAACGCTCCGACATCGATAGTCGTAACGCTGTCCGGTATAACTATACTTGTAATCGTTACGGCAGAAAACGCCGAAGCTTCAATTTTAACTACCGGTTTTCCATTAATCAACGTAGGAATTACCACGTCTTCATCTGTTGCTGAACCTATACTCGTAACGGCATAGGACGTAACTTCACCGTATTCTTTTATTTCTCTATATTTTAACCCTGTTGTATAGTTTATTGAATAGTTGCACGTCGTACAAGTCCTGTTTTCCCATTCGTGCTCTGCACTATTGACGTGTCCGCAAACCACACAGCTTTGACTGTGCTCTAAATCCGTTATACTAAAGTTGCCATACGAATGAGGAATAATAGCAACTGTAGTTCTTTCGACTAAAACGACATTACAAACGGAACAATGCTTGCCCTCGGTTAAGCCCGTTGCCGTGCAAGTAGCGGCTACCGCTGCATCGGTTACTTCGGTGTGTCCAAGCGCAGGCGTTCTTTCTTGCGCCACTAACGTTGCGTAACATACCGAGCAGTGCTTGCCCTCGGTTAAGCCCGTCGCCGTGCAAGTAGCGGCTACCGCCGCGTCGATTGTCTCCGTATGCCCGAGCGCCGGTATTACCTCTTGCTCAATGAATACGATTGCACACCGAGCACAATGCTTGCCTTCCGTCAATCCCGTTTGCGTACACGTAGCCGCTACGGCTTTATCAACGACTTCCGTATGACTTAATAATTCGCCAAATTCGAAAGTATCTTCACCCGCTTTACCGCACAGCGTGCAGGATTTATAATAAACGGCTTTTTTGATACAATTCGCAGGCGTCTTTAAATATTTTTCTTCTGCAATTTCCCAATAAAAGTTGTGCCCGTAAGGTTCGCCGTATTCAAAGGTTTCTTCGCCTCTTTCACCGCACCTACACGATTTATAGTAAACGGCTTTGTCCGTACAATTTGCCGACGACTTAATATAAAAATCATCAACGTATTCTTTGTCGAAAGTATGTCCGTTGGCTTCACCGTACTCGAAAGTCTCGTCCCCTTTTTCACCGCACTTACACGATTTGAAGTATCTGGCTTTTTCGGTACAATTCGCCTCACTCCTCAAGTACGGTTCGATTGCAACCTCTTGGTCGAAGTCGTGTCCGTTAGGTGCGCCGTACTCATAGGTTTCTTCACCTTTTTCGCCGCACCACCAACACGAATAATAATATACTGCGCTTTGCGTACAGGTTGCTTCACTCATTAAATAAGCGTCTGTTGCAACTTGCGAATAAAAATAATGTCCGTTGGCTTCGCCGTATTCAAAGGTATCCCCGCCTTTTTCACCGCACTCGGCGCAGGATTTATAGTAGACGGCTTTTTCGGTACAGGTTGCGTCGCTCAATAGGTACTCGTAGGTTGCTAATTCCCTATCGAAATAATGTCCGTTAGCTTCGCCATATTCAAAAGTTTCTTTACCAATCGAACCGCAAACTTCACACGATTTAAAGTAAACGGCTCTTTCGGTACACGTAGCAAGCGTTTTTAAATACTCAATGCTTGCAACCTCTCGGCTATATGTATGTTCGCTGTAATCGCCGTACTCGAAAGTTGCTGTGCCCTTTTCGCCGCAAACTTCACAAGATTTATAGTAAACGGCTTGTTCAATGCACGTTGCCTCACTTTTTAAATACTTACTGTTTGTATCTTGCCTATTATAAACGTGTTCGCCAAATTCACCGTACTCGAAAGTATCTTCACCTTGTTTTCCGCACGTATCGCAAGATTTATAGTACACGGCTTTTTCAGTGCAAGTTGCCTCGCTCTT
>JAIDRY010000221.1:0-5076 GCA_029061465.1 Clostridia bacterium | reverse complement strand
TAGTACACGGCTTTTTCAGTGCAAGTTGCCTCGCTCTTCAAATACACGGAGGTTGAGACCTCTTTATTAAAAGAGTGCCCGTTTGCCTGACCGTATTCAAACGTTGCAGTGCCCTTCTCGCCGCAATCACACGACTTGTAATAAACGGCTTTATCTGTGCACGTTGCCGCACTTTTTAAATACTCTGCTGCCACTATTTCTCTATCGTAAACGTGAACGGTATGCAAACCGTTTGGATTTTTATTTTCCTCAACGGGACCGTTATCGCACGCTGAAAAACCGAAGGCAAAACAAAGCGCCGCCGCCACAGTTAAAAGTGCAATTAAAAATTTTTTCATACCTCGACCTCTATATACCGAATATGTAAGAACATAATGTTCCATAATGTACAGTATAAAGAACACAATGTTCATTGTCAAGTAAGTTGGAACAAATTGTTCTAAAATTACGGTATGAATAAATTTAGTGAAAACTTGAAATACGTACGCGCAGAAAGCGGTATGACGCGTATGGAATTAGCAAAAAAACTCAACGTTTCCGTGCGGTTGGTTGCGTATTGGGAAAGCGGTCAGCGCGAATGCAACTTCGATATGCTTATAGCCATTGCCGACATATTTTCTATAAGTGTAGATTGGTTATTGGGCAGAACAGATTATTAAAAGCTTAATAAATAAAATTACCGCCGAACGGATTAAATACCGTTCGGCGGTTTTGTTTATATAGTATTATTTACGCGTTTTTGACAAGCTCGACAGCCTGTTTCGTTTTTACTTCGATTTCTGCGGGGGTGCCGTTCATCATCCAGCTTCCGCCGCAGGCGATAATTTTATCGTAAGCGAGATACTCCAAAATGTTATCTGCGGAAATTCCTCCCGTGGGCATAATGTGAAGATAAGGGAACGCCGCGCAGATTGCCTTAATGGTCTTCAATCCGCCGTAGTTTGAAGCGGGGAAGAATTTAAGCGTGGTAAGTCCCTTTGCGATTGCCGCCATAGCCTCGGTAGGGGTTACGATACCGGGCAGATATAACATATCGTGCTCCTTGCAGCAGTCTGCGACTTCTTCCGAAAAGCCGGGGGAAACTATAAATTTAGAGCCTGCCGCAATAGCCTTTTCACACTGTTCGCGGTTTATTACCGTGCCCGCACCGACAAGCATATCGGGATATTTTTTTACGGTAAGCGCAATGGCTTCTGCCGCGCAGGGCGTACGGAAAGTAATTTCAGCACAGGGCAATCCGCCGTTTACAAGCGCCTGCATTTTGGGCAGAGTTTCTTCAATAGTGTTCAGCACCACTACGGGCACTATTTTAGTCTGTTTTATTTTTTCCAAAAGCTGTTGCTGTGTCATCATTTTTCTCCTAAAAATTTTTTTCAGCTAAATTATTATAACACGCGCTTTTTAAAAAGTAAATACCCGCGCAAAAATTTTTGCGCGGGTATAAAATCATTATTTAGACTTCGTTTGGCTTTTCCGCCTTTATGCAGACGAATACGGAAAGGGCTACCATTCCCGCCGCCACGATTGCCGTTGCGGTCAGCCACAGCCAGCTTAAAGGCAAGTCGTTGAAGTGGTATGCAATATGTCCCGACATTGCGAAATCGCTACCGTTTGCGCAGTTCAAAATCAAGAGTCCTAAAAGCTCGACGACGAAAGGCAAAGCCACTGTAAGACCGATACGCAGTTTTTTATCCTGCAGATTAGTAATAGTAGCGCCCGCGCCGTAGATGAACAGCCCAGCAAACAGTGAAAATAATTGTCCCTCGGCGGATGCTGTAACAACAATATCCGCGGGTCCTTCGCTTATTTCAAAAATCCATTCGCCCGTAGCCGCAAGAAGTACAACGCTGAGGACGGTCATCCACACCAGCACCGCAACGGCGAATACCACCACTGCGAACACCGTAAAAACTAAATTTCCGAGATAGTCGTAAACGACGCGCCTTTTCCAGCTTATGGGCAAAAGCCCGAGTGGCGACGGCTTGGCACGGGTGGTTACGCCGAGTATTAACCAAATAGCGCCCAGCAACGTTCCGGGGAGTGCCGACATACCGAAAATAACTATGTTATCGGCTAAAATGAATGTCTCGAAGCTTTCGACGATGAAAAACAAAGCCGTTACCGCGAATATGTTTACAAACATTTCAACCATAAAGCTCGTTTCGCGCTTGGAGCCTATCGGGCTTGCACCGAGTGCGCGGAGATACGCAGTAAAGCTGTTGTTAAAAAACTTATTTTTTATATTATTCATCTTACACCCCCGTTACCGCCGTAAAGCGAGTTATCACCCTGAGTATGTATGAAAATTTCTTCAACCGTGGGCACCTTGACCTGTATGCCCTCGCCGGAAATGGTTTTGTCCATAGTCAGGAAAGTGTAGCCGAACGCATTATGCTTTATACCTATGGCGCTTGCACGCATATCGTCGGTCATTTCACCGCACTGAACGAGGCGGTATCTGTCCGTAAGAACGTCCTTTTCCATATCCATAGTTATTTTGCCGTTTTCCATCATTACGATATAGTCGGCAATTCTGTCCAAATCCTCGGTTATGTGCGTTGAGAAAAGAACTGTGTGCTCCTCGTTCATAAGATATTCCTGAATAAGCCCCACCACCTCGTTTCTGTCAACGGGGTCTACGCCCGAAGTCGGCTCGTCTAAAATGAGTATATCCGCCTTTTGGCACAGCGCAAGTATCAGGCAGTATTTTCTCTGCATACCGTACGAGTATTTCGAAAAGCGCAGTTTTTCAGGCAGGTTGAATTTTTGCATAAGCTCCGCGTAAAGCTGCGTATCGAATTTTTCATACATATTAGTATACAGCTTTAAAATGCGCTTAGGCTTGAAATTTATGTTGAAGTGCGGGGTATCGAATACGCAGGCAATAGAGTTTAAAATTTCCACTTCGTTATTCAAAAACTTTTTGCCGTTGTAAAGTATGCTTCCCGCGTTTGCGCTCTGCTGGCGCATTATGGTTTTAATTAGCGTGGATTTGCCCGCGCCGTTTCTGCCGACAAGCCCCGTTATGCACCCCTTCTTTATTCCAAGGGAAATGCAATCAAGCTTGAAATTGCCGAAGTCGACCGTTAAATTTTCGATTTCGATACCGTTTTCAATGCCTTCCATAAATTATTCTCCCGAAAATTATTTTCCCAAAGTTTCTTTTAAAAGTTCGACAAGTCTATTGCCGCTG
The DNA here is from genome assembly GCA_029061465.1 of Clostridia bacterium. GTDB lineage: Bacteria > Bacillota > Clostridia > Christensenellales > Borkfalkiaceae > Coproplasma. Next base: position 1,883 of record JAIDRY010000221.1, on the reverse strand, counting down.
ACAGAATTTTTTTCGGCGAAGCCTGCTACGGCTTTAAGGCGGGAACGCAATTCATTTTCCACAAAGTTCTGCGCCGCGCATTTATCGGATTTGGCAACGTAAACGCCCTTGCCCTGAACCGAGTAGCAGAACTTTTCCGCGCACAAATCGTCGTAAGCGCGCTTTGCGGTAATTACCCCCACCTTCAACTCCTTTGCAAGCTGGCGGATTGACGGAAGAAGCTCGCCTTCCTTCAATTTTCCCGCAAGTATCTGCCCGCGAATTTCGTCTTCTATTTGCTCGTAAATCGGTACGCCCGATTCAAAGTTTAATATTACGTGCATATACTTTTTCCGCCTTTAACAGTGTTACTGCTGTGATTATATAATAGTTACAGTTATTTGTCAAGTACTTTTCCAATATTTTTTACAATAAAAAAACAAGGCAACGAAACCGTTGCCTTGTTATATAAAGTTTAATTTTTACTTCTGCACTAAAATTACTGAGCCGTACGCGGGAACGGTTACCGTGCCCGGCGCCGTTTGATTCATGCCGAACCCGACGTTGCTGTTGGCAATCTCAGTCCAACTGCCGCTGACCGAAGTCTGCCAAGCGTCGCCGTACGGGTTGAGAAGCACCTGAACACTGCTGTACGCGTCAGTGTTAACTTCTCTCGTATAGACGTAGCTTAAACGTCCGCCATCGTCGGTAATGACAGCCTGTTGAGTACCTACCGCCATTGTAGTGAAGAGTTTTGTACGCAGTTCAATCAAGCCCTTATACCAGCCGTACAGTTTTGAGAAGTCGTCCTGACGGTAGTAGTCGAACATATTTATCTTGTCCTGAGCGTTGTAGCTGTTGTGGTTACCATACTTGGTACGTGCGATTTCCTCACCCGCTAACATAAACGAGGTACCCTTTGAGGTGAGAACGAGCGTTGCCGCCATAATATTCTTTTTCTCAACCACGCTGTTATACTCGCTGTACACGGTGGGGCTTTTAGACCCGACGGTCGTATAGATAAGCTGGTCCCACAGTGTGTAGTTATCGTGCGAGGTCGTGTAGGTGATTGTGTGACCCGTGTCGTTTGATATAACGCCGCTGCCGTCGTATTTGAGGAACAAGCCGTTGATACCTGCCTTAACCCTGTCAATCATACTCGTATTGCCCTGAACGTAACCGGGCTGCGGTCCGCTGTTGTTCCAGCCGTTACCGCCCTTGGTACCCTCTCTCATTCTGTCATTGAAAGCCGCGATACCCAAATACAAATCGTTGAGATGGTCGGCGTTGGCGGGTATGCCGTCTTCCAGCCCCAGTCCGCCGCCAAACGAGCCGTCCCAAGGCTCGCCGTACATAAGTATGCCTTTGCCGCCGGGCAATTCGTTCAACGCCGTGCGTATCTGATTCATCGTTTCAACGTCGTGTACGCCCATTAAGTCGAAACGGAAGCCGTCGATATGGTATTCCGTTGCCCAGTAGACGAGAGAGTCTATCATATACTTGCGGAACATTGCGCGTTCCGAAGCAGTTTCATTACCGCAACCCGAGCCGTCAGACAAGTTGTAAAGACCCAAAGCGTTGGTTGACCAAGACTTATGTCCAAACGAGCCATCGTCAGCTGTCAATGCCTGACGGTAATAGTAACCGGGGACGGTCTGCTCGAACCAACTGTTCGACGTGTAGGTGTGGTTGTAAACAACGTCCATAATTACGCCGATACCCGCATTGTGCAGAGCCTGCACCATTTGCTTGAATTCGTTTATGCGAACGTCGCCATTGTAAGGGTCGGTAGAATAACTGCCCTCGGGCACGTTGTAGTTTTTAGGGTCGTAGCCCCAGTTTTGTTTGCTTTGATAGGTGGGGTCATCCAAAAAGTCCTCGTCTACCGTCTCAAAGTCGTACAC
>JAIDRY010000220.1 GCA_029061465.1 Clostridia bacterium | reverse complement strand
GGATATTTAAAAGGTAAAATATTATCGCTCACTCCCGAAACGGCGCTTATAGAAACTGCGTCGGGCGTGGGATTTGAAGTGCTATTGTCGGGAGGGGCTTTTTCTTCGCTTGTGGATAAAAAAGAGGGTGAACTATTTACGTATATGCAGGTGCGCGAGGACGGAGTTTCGCTTTTCGGATTTGCTTCGACGGAAGAAAAGGAAATGTTCTTAAAACTCATATCGGTTTCAGGCGTAGGTCCCAAGCTTGGTATTGCCGTGCTTTCGGGGCTCAAAGTCGGTGATATAGCGGCGGCAATTGCGACTAACGACGTAAAAAGACTGTCGTCAGTCAAGGGTATGGGGAAAAAGACAGCGGAGAGAATTATCCTTGAACTCAGGGAAAAGGTTGCACTTTCCGCAACTGCAAGCGCGGGGGATACGGTTGTCTCCGTGCCGTTTGCAGGAGACGAGGATTCTATTGTCGCGCTTATGACTCTAGGGTTCAGCCGTGCGGAAAGCGTTAAGGCTATAAACCGTGCGCGTGAACAGGGCGCTTCAACTGTTGAAGACGTAATTATGCTTGCGCTTAAAGGAATGTAAAAATGTTTTTTGATGACGACGACTTCACGCAGGAAGAGGACAGGCTGGTTCAGAGTACTAAAAGCGATTACGATTTTGAAGAAAACGTATTAAGGCCCAAAACTCTCGACGCCTACGTGGGGCAAACCAAAGTTAAAGATAATTTAAAAGTTTATATGTCCGCCGCAAAACAGCGCGGTGAAGTTTTGGAACACGTGCTTTTATACGGTGCCCCGGGCCTCGGTAAAACAACGCTTGCCCATATAATCGCAAACGAAATGGGCGGAAATCTTAAACTTACGAGCGCGCCTGCAATTGAGCGTAGCGGTGATTTGGCAGCCATACTTACAAATCTTAACGACGGCGATGTTCTTTTTATAGACGAGATTCACAGACTGAACCACAGCGTCGAAGAAATACTGTATTCCGCTATGGAAGATTACGCCCTCGACATAATAGTAGGTAAAGGTCCCAGCGCACGCAATATTCGCTTTTCGTTAAAGAAGTTTACCTTGATAGGCGCGACTACACGAGCGGGAATGATTGCTAACCCTTTGCGCGACAGGTTCGGTATAATTTGCCGTCTTGAAAGCTATACCCCGTCGGAGCTTAAAGAAATAGTTTTGCACAGCGCACATAAGCTCGGTATAGGTATTGCGGCGACGGCGGCTGAAGAGGTTGCGCGCCGTTCCCGCGGGACGCCACGAATTGCAAACCGACTTTTAAAGCGCGTGCGTGATTTCTCTACAATTAACAACAATTCGGAAGTTACTATTGAAGACGCAAAGTATGCACTTAGAAAAATGGAAGTGGACGAGCTTGGGCTTGACGAAGTTGACAGAGCACTACTTCGTGCAATGATTGAAAAATTTGACGGCCGTCCCGTCGGGTTGGATACGCTTGCCGCAACTATAAACGAGGATGCGGGTACGATAGAGGACGTCTATGAACCTTACCTCTTACAGCTTGGCTTTATCGCACGCACTCCTAAAGGAAGAATGATACTCCGTGGCGGTTACGAGCACCTCGGATTTAAACCTACTGAAAAACAGAGGGAGCAAATTTCCCTTTTCGATAAAACCGAAAACGACTGATATGCAATATAAAAAAAGTGATTTCTTTTACGACCTTCCCGAAGAGCTGATAGCGCAGACTCCTGCGGAGCCTCGCGACAGCTCGCGCCTACTCGTTTACGATAGGAACACAGGAGGGGTTAAGCACGAAATTTTCAAAAACGTTATAGATTATCTTCGAGCGGGCGATGTTCTTGTGGTTAATAACACAAAAGTGTTGCCTGCACGGCTTTTTGCCCATACGCAAAACGGTGGTGCTGTTGAAGTGCTCCTCCTTAAAAGGCTTGACAAAGATAAATGGGAAGTGCTCGTCAAGCCGGGGAAAAAGTGCACGGTAGGCAAAAGGCTTACTGTATCCGAAGAACTTTCGCTTACGGTTGAAGATATTACGCCTTCTGGTGAGAGAATAGTTAAATTCGAATATAACGGCGTTTTCGAAGAACTTTTGGAAAAATTAGGCACTATGCCTTTACCGCCGTATATTAAAGCAAAGTTAAAGAATAAAGACAGATACCAGACGGTATACGCTAAAACGGACGGTTCGGCGGCGGCACCTACCGCAGGATTGCATTTTACGCCCGAGTTGCTTGAAAAGATAAAAGCTAAAGGAGTTACCGTTGCAGAAGTATTGCTGCACGTGGGGCTCGGTACGTTTCGACCTGTAAAGGAAGATATTATTACCGACCATAAAATGCACTCGGAATACTTTGAAATAGATGAACATGCCGCAGATGTGATTAACGCCGCAAAGCGTGAGGGGCGTAGAGTAATTGCCGTCGGGACGACTTCGGTGCGTACGCTTGAAAGCGCGGCAGGCGAAGACGGTTTTATTAATCCGCAAAAGGGTAATACCCAAATATTTATTTATTCGCCGTATAAGTTCAAATGCGTTGACGCTCTGATTACCAATTTCCATTTGCCGGAAAGCACTCTCATTATGTTGGTTGCTGCGCTTACCGGAAGAGAGAAAGTTCTTTCGCTGTATGAAACGGCGGTAAAAGAAAAGTATCGTTTCTTTTCTTTCGGCGACGCAATGATGATTGTATGAGTGGAGCATTAATTATTTATAAAAATGAAATATTTTGATTTTGAATTACAGCATATTGATAAATACACCGGCGCGAGAGCGGGGGTATTTCATACGCCGCACGGTGATATTAAAACGCCTGTATATATGCCGGTCGGAACTCAAGCTACCGTAAAGGGCGTATATCCGCGCGATTTAAAGGAAGCGGGTTCGCAGATTATACTTGCAAACACCTATCACCTTTATTTGCGCCCAGGTGACGAACTTGTAAAAAAGGCAGGCGGTCTGCACAAATTTATGAATTGGGATAGACCCATCTTGACGGACAGCGGCGGTTTTCAGGTTTTTTCACTGACTAAGCTGAATAAAATCAAGGATGAAGGGGTATATTTCAATTCACATATCGATGGTTCAAAGCATCTGTTTTCGCCCGAAAAAGTAATATCTATCGAAGAAAACCTCGGCGCGGATATAATTATGCAGCTTGACCAGTGCAGTGAGTACGGCTATACCCATTCGCAGGCGGCGGAAGCTTTGGAAAAGACGGACAAGTGGTTAAAGCGCTGTCTTGATGCAAAGACGCGCGATGACCAGGCGCTGTTTCCCATAGTGCAGGGAAACTTTTACGACGACTTGCGTATGGAAAGCTTGCGCCGTGCAAAGCCCCACGCTACCGAGGGTATAGCGATAGGCGGACTGTCGGTTGGCGAGCCCAAGCAGAGAATGTATGAAATTTTAGATATAATGCGTCCGGAACTTCCTGAAGCTGTGCCTCGCTATTTAATGGGAGTCGGTAGCCCCGACTGCCTTGTGGAAGGCGTTAAGCGTGGAATCGATATGTTTGATTGCGTTCTTGCGACACGAATAGCGCGCAACGGTACGGCGTTTACCTCGGATGGGAAAAAGGTAGTAAGAAACGCAGTTTACACGGAAGATTTTACTCCGCTTGATGAAGAATGTGATTGTTACTGCTGTAAAAATTACAAAAAGTCATATCTTCGCCACCTTATAAACGTAAACGAAATGCTTGCGGCAATGCTTTTAAGTTTGCATAACATAACGTTCTTGCATAAGCTTATGGCAGGTATGCGTGAAGCTATTTTTGCCGATAGCTTAAATGAATTCGCTAAAGAGTTTTATTCCAAATACGGGGAATAGAATTAAAACCAGGTGAAAATTTGTAAAAGTTTTGTGCAAATGAGCATTTAAGGTTTAAAAATGCTTGCAAAAACAAATAAAAAATATTATAGTTAAATAAAGATTAATGGAGAAAAAATATTTATGTTAAATTCGTTACTTGCCGCATTCGACCCTCAAAGCATAATTATGCTTGTAATCGTTGCGGTGCTTATCGTAGTAATTGTTGTATTCTATGTTTTGAGCAGTAAAAAGCGCAAAAAGCAGGAGCAGGATGCTCAGGACCTCATTAATGCTGTTAAGCCCGGCAACAAGGTTAAAACGATTGGCGGTATTTGCGGTATAGTTGTCGAAGTTGACAACGAAGAAAATACGTTTGTTCTTGAAACGGGCACGGAAGTATCTGGCAAAAGCTACATCAAGTTTGACAGACAAGCTATTTATCAGACTGACGCGGTAGTTGAAAAGAAAGAAGTTTCCGAA
>JAIDRY010000022.1 GCA_029061465.1 Clostridia bacterium | reverse complement strand
ATATTTGTGTTAGCCGGATATAGTAAAGAACACATTTTCTTTATTTGTTCCAGGCAGAACGGCGGCAAGTTATCATTCAATACCAAATCAAAAACAGTTTGCCCATCAATGTATTCTTTTATAATACGCTCTTGCCAGACGTCAACGTCTATCAATTTGGGCATTGTTATCCCAATTCGTTGAAGTCTTTGATAGTCATTTAATTCTGCTTCTATTTTGTTTCCAAAGGAGTAGTATTCGCAAGGTTCGTGGTGAATTTGTTTTAAAACAACTTTCTTATCCCCATCAAGGGCTAAATATGAATATCCGCCTTTTCCCTTGCCTAACAGTTTTACAATCATATATAGTTTGTCATTTACACTTACTTGTTTCAAAATCTTCACCATCGTATGCTAGATTACTGTTTATTATATGATATCAAAACATCAATGTAAAAGCAAGGAAAATTTAATATCCTTGCTTTTTTATCTAATCCCCCGGCAGTCTCTTTGTATATTAAAATTATTGTTACAAATAATATTTTTATGAGCGAAGCTCTAGTATACGTTGCCAGTGCGGCTTTCTTGATTTTTATATTTCCAATTCATATAAATAATTACGTTTACGTAAATACGGAAAGTAAATATGCAAGCTTAAACGTAGGGGTATTCAGATTTAATTTTTACAATATGAATACTGTTAAAGACCACGTCGGCGAAATGCAAATAAATGGTAAAAACAAGAAAATGGACGTAAAAAAACTTAACGTGAGCCTTTATAAAATTTTTGACCAGCTTTGTATATACAAAGTCATTCAACTTGGCGACTATGGTATGAAAAAAGAGTCAAACGCTTTTGTTGCGCTTGCACAGAATTGTTTTACTACGGCTATCTATAAATTCATACAGGTCAACGGAAATTATTGTAAGCTCAGAAATTATACTATATTCAACGAAGAACATTCCGAAATACGATATTATGCCAAAACGGTTACAATTTTAAATCTTGCCGTTGTTTCAAAAATTTTATTAATTATATTAATGGAGAAAATATATGCACTCAAAAATTAAAAAAAACAGAGATAAAGAATTTGACGCTCCCCAAATTTCAATTGAAAAAGTGGCAGGTGCTGATACTGTTATCGGTAAATCGATAATTACGGTAAGCGGTTCGGAAGTAATTCCGCTTTCGTCTGTGACGGTGGTCAATCTGAGCGGTGGCGGCGAATACGGCGACGTAAAGACGTTTAAGGAAGCAGACGGCTTTCAGCTCGCAGGCGGAAACGGAACTGTAATTACGGTTAAGCCAAAGGGCTTCTTAGTTGACGACGGCACCGGTTGCAGACTTTTAAAAATGGACGAAGGTGCGATTGATACTTTAATAGATAAAACCGGGGAGTTAGTTCACAAAATAACCGACAATGCGTAAGAAAATACTTCTTTTATTTATCCTTGCGACAACAGTATTATGCGGAGTAGTTCAATCTTTCGGGGCACTGAATACATTTGCAAGTTCAAAATCGGAAATTGCAATGGAACTGACAACCGAGAAAGTTTTAATTGAAAGCAACGCGGATATGAAGTTGCCTATGGCAAGCACTACGAAAATTATTACTGCGATAATTATTATTGAGGATTGCGACCTTGACGAAGTATTAACAGTACCCGACGAAGCGGTAGGAGTTGAGGGGTCAAGTATCTATCTGAAGAAAGGTGAACAGATTGACGTGCGCGACTTGCTGTACGGTTTAATGCTTCGTTCAGGTAACGACAGTGCCGCCGCTCTTGCTATCCACCACAGCGGAAGTGTTGAAAAGTTCGTTGAAGAAATGAACTTGCGCATCAAAAAAATGGGAGCGGAAAATACTCGTTTAGCAAATCCTAGCGGATTACCCAACGACGAACATTATACTACGGCGCGTGATTTGTGTAAAATTGCATGCTACGCAATGAGGAACGAAACGTTTAAAGAAATAGTTTCAACAACAAATCACGTTGGCAAATTCCGTTCCTTCGCCAATAAAAACAAAATGCTGTATAATTATGATGGTGCTAACGGCGTAAAGACGGGATACACGGTTAAAGCGGGTAGATGTCTGGTTTCCTCGGCTGAGCGTGACGGTATGGACGTTGTTACCGTAGTGCTTGACTGTTACGATATGTACGCAAGAAGCGGTGATATGCTTGATAAGTGTTTTTCTGATTATAAACTTTTAAAAATAGATAAAAATACGGTATTTATGTCAGGCAAAGTACCTTGCAAATTATTAAAAACGGAAAATCTTGTAGTTAAAAACCCTGAAAAAGTGAGTTATGAGGTACAATCCGTTGAAAACTTTGAAAGCTCAGGTGAAGTTGCAGAACTTAAGATTTATGATGAAAACGGCTTGATTTTTACAGGAAAATTGTATAGTATAATAAATAATTAATATAAAGTTGGTTATATATTATGCGCTTAAATAAATATCTTGCCGCGGCGGGCGTCGCTTCGAGAAGAGAATGTGATAAGATTATTGCCGAGGGTAAAGTTACGGTAAACGGCAAGCAAGCGGTTTTAGGAGCGGAAGTTAAGACAGACGACGAAGTCTGTTTTAATGGCAATAGGGTTACACTTAAAAAGAACGAATACTATATTTTAAATAAGCCCAAAGGCTATATTTGCTCTGTTTCGGATGAAAGAGGCAGAAAAACGGTTATGGACCTTATGCCTCAAAATGTCGGCAGGATTTATCCCGTGGGAAGGCTTGACTACGATAGCGAAGGATTGCTGATTATGACAACCGACGGCGAGCTTGCACAAAAGCTTACTCACCCGTCGAACGAAATTCCGAAGACTTATCTTGTTAAAGTAGAAGGAATAGTTACTGAAACGGATTTAAACCCATTACGTAGCGGAATTGAAGTTGACGGTTACGTCACTAAAAAGAGCAAGGCGCATATTGTCGAAACGAATAAGAATTATACTAAAATTCATATCACTATTACCGAGGGAAAAAATAGAGAAATAAGAAAAATGTTTGCCGCAATCGGCAAAGAGGTTACGTTATTAAAGCGTATAAAAATAGGTGAGCTTACGTTGCGCGGACTAGACAGAGGTGTATACAGGAAACTCACCCAACAGGAAATAGCGTATCTCAATATGCTATAAAAATAAACCTGCCTTATTAAGGCAGGTTTTTATATTAACAACATTTTATTTTTAACGGTTTTTTCCGCAATCTGACACCATTGGCTGTGTGCAAAATCGTCTGAATGTTTACACTGTTTTGCTAAACCTTCAAGATTATTTACGTCGCTACTACTCGTTATTATCGGAAGTTTTGCTTGTGATAATGCCGAAAAAACACTATCTGCCGACGATTTTTTAACGGCAAGGGGTGTAAAATAAAGAGGTGTAGTAAGATAGCTTTTGCAACCTTGTTCATATAACTTCAAAAAATTTTCGCAAAGTATTCTTTTAATTCTTGAAGAAGTATATCTCTTTGAAGTTGCTTTTTCTATAATTTCATCAAACGGTTGGTTTTCAAGTTCTTTCAAAACGTTTTCCAGTCCCTCATTGCAACCGAGCACACATTTTAGTTCGTTAGGTTCAGTGCGTGATAAAATGAGTTTTAAGTAGCTTTGATAACGTGTTGCAATGTCTTGACAGCCTGATATGTCGCTGTAAACGAAAGGGGGAACATTAGATAAAACCTTTTCGTCATTGATATTTTTTCTTATCGCACTTGCTGATGAAAAGTTTTGCAGCATATCCGTGTTGTTATAATAAGCGCCTTGCCGTTTGACCGCACAGTATTTTACGGTTTTGCCGATTTTATTAAACGCCTTAATGTATTCTATTGCAAGTATATTATTAGGTTTACTTATTAAATTTTGGTCTCCGCCTGCGGTTTTAAATGCATTTGAAAAACTTTTAATATAGCTTTCGCCTGCGTTGAGATTTTTTGAAAGTTCAGTTTTGAATTCGCTGTTTTCGTCGCTTGAAATTTTTGCGGCTTTAATGAGTTCATCAATATCTTTGTTTTCAGCGCCGAATGATAATGCAGAAAGGGAAGGAATAGCTGACAACAGTTTTACTGCACCTTTGGCAAAAATCTCCGCCGGAGCAACAGCAAATGCCGTCGGAAGTTCGATTACACAATCTGCACCGCCGAGTATTGCGTGTTTGGCGCGCGTATATTTATCGAACACGGTTATATCACCGCGTTGGGTGAAATTGCCACTCATAACGCACAGCAACAAGTCGCAACCGCTCATTTCACGTGCGCGCTCTAAAAGATATTCGTGCCCGTTATGAAAGGGATTAAATTCACAAATTATTCCACAAATTTCCATTTTAATCTTTACAATTATTAAAATTCGTTATATAATTAAATACGGTATAAAACCGTTGAGTCTATTATATAACGGTTTTACATAAAAATAAAGTGTTTTTAAGGAGAAAAGAGATGTCGTTGTTAGAGGAAATTAAAGCGAAAGCCGCAGCGCGCAAAAAGACAATAGTCCTTTGTGAAGGAGAGGACAAGCGTGTAGTTGAAGCGGCTGCGCAGATTACGAAGGAAGGGATTGCAAAAATTGTTCTTATAGGTAACGAAAAAGAGTGCAAGAAGGTTGCGCCTTCAGTTGACCTGACGGGAGTAACTTTAGTAGACCCGCTTAATTCCGACAAGACAGATAAATATGCCAATATCCTCTATGAAGCAAGAAAAGCTAAGGGGATGACGGAGGAGCAGGCAAAAGAACTTGCTAAAGACAGAACTATGTTCGGTGCGCTTATGTTGAAAGCGGGAGACGTGGACGGTTACGTTTCAGGTGCGTGCCATTCGACGGCTAACACTTTGCGCCCCGGTTTGCAGGTTGTTAAAACTGCCCCCGGCATTAAGACGGTATCTAGCTGTTTTATAATGATTGCTCCCGATAAGTCAAATCCGTACAACCCCGACGGCGTTGCAGTGTTTGCCGATTGTGCTATCAATATCGAGCCTACGGCAGAACAGCTTGCCGATATAGCAGTATCTTCTGCAAAGACCGCAAAGGTTATTGCGGGTATCGAGCCGAGAGTTGCTATGCTTTCGTTCTCAACCAAGGGCAGCGGAAACGACGATAAGTTTACGCAGACAGTTCCTAAAGTACAACAGGCAACCCAGCTTGCAAAAGAAGCTGCGCCCGACCTTGCGCTTGACGGCGAATTCCAGTTTGACGCGGCGGTTGCACCTGAAGTCGGTCAACTCAAAGCGCCCGGCTCAAAAGTCGCTGGACATGCTAATGTATTTGTGTTCCCTAATATCAATGCGGGAAACATCGGATACAAAATTGCACAGCGCTTTGGTGGGTATATGGCAATAGGTCCTATATGCCAGGGATTTGCGAAGCCTTTAAACGATTTGTCGCGCGGTTGCAACGTTGAAGATATAGTAGCTACGGTTGCGGTTACCGCTTTACAGGCTGAGTAACTGAAATAAGGAGATGAATTTTATGAAAATATTAGTAGTTAATGCGGGAAGCTCTTCCCTAAAATATCAGCTTATTGATATGGAGACCGAAAAGGTCCTTGCAAAAGGCGGTTGCGAGCGCATAGGTATAGCGGGTTCACTTTTAAAGGCGAAAGGCAACGGCGGCGAAAAGCTTTATAACGTAGATATGCCTGACCATAAAAAGGCAATTAAGCTTGTGCTTGACGCGCTTTTAGATAATGAAATCGGTGTAATCAAATCGATGAACGAAATCGACGCAGTAGGTCACAGAGTAGTTGCAAGCGGCGAGTATTTTAAAAAGACTACGCTTGTAACTCCTGAAGTTTTAAAGACGCTTGAAGAAAAGACTTTCGAGCTTGCGCCTTTACATAATCCCTCCGCGGCAACCGGTTTGAGAGCTTGCATGGAAGTTATGCCGGGAACGCCTATGGCTCTTGTATTCGATACCTCGTTTCATGCAACCATGCCCGAGAAAGCCTACTTGTACGGAATTGATTACGATGATTATAAAAACTACGGTATAAGAAAGTACGGTGCTCACGGCACAAGTCATAAATTCGTTTCGTTGGAAGCCGCTAAGTATCTCGGTAAAAAGCCTGAAAAACTTAAAATAGTAACGTGCCACCTTGGGAACGGCTCGTCGATTACTGCCGTAGACGGCGGAAAATGTATTGATACTTCAATGGGTTTTACTCCGCTTGCCGGCGTACTTATGGGTACGCGTTCGGGTGATATAGACGCTTCGGCGGTAGAATTTTTGGCAAGAAAGAAAGGGCTTTCCCACGCGGACGCAGTTACTTATCTCAATAAAAAATGCGGCGTTGCCGGTATATCCGGCGTCTCGAGCGATTTCAGAGATTTGGTAGCGGGCGAAGAGTCTGGTAACGAAAGATGCGCTTTGGCTTTGGATATGTTTGCTTATCAGGTTAAGAAGTATGTTGGCGCATATGCCGCGGCAATGGGCGGTCTTGACTGCATAGTATTCACAGCAGGTATCGGTGAAAACACCCCTACTGTCAGAGAAGACGTTTGCGAAGGGCTCGAATTCCTCGGGGTAGAGTTTGACGCTAAGGCTAATAATGCCCAAAACGACGGTTCAATCCGTGAAATTTCTAAAAAACGCTCTAAAGTTAAAGTACTTATAATTCCCACTAACGAAGAGCTAGTTATTGCAAGGGAAACGGCTGAACTTTTATAAAAATTATTTCAAGCGCCGTAAAAATAAGTTGACAACGGATTTGCCGTTATATTATAATCGTATAGTCAGCTAAGGTATGGAATTAGAAGTAAAAAAGCTTAACGCGCAAAAAAAATATACGGGTTTATTTGATTTCGATTATGTGCCCGAAAATAACTTATGTTTGTTGCCGTTAAGTGAAATAAAAAGTCCTGTTAAGGTTACCGGCGAATATGAGATTTACGAAGACGATAGTGTCGGAATAAAGCTTACGGTATCTTATAAAATAGTCGGACAATGTTCTTATTGTCTCAATGATGCAGAGCATGACGTAAATTTTACTTCCGACATTATGTTCGTACCTGAAAAGGATGATGACAATTATTACTACGACGGAATTAAGATAAATCTTGAAACCGCCGTCAAAGACGCAATACTTATAAGTCAGCCCAACGTATTACTTTGTAAAGAGGACTGCAAGGGTATTGACGTACCTAAATAAAGAAAAAGAAGAGGTGTATTAAGATGGCAGTACCCAAGCGTAAACAGTCAAAGAGCAGAACCAATAAAAGGTTTGCAAACTACAAGGCAACGGCACCTACGCTCGTTGAGTGTCCTCATTGTCATGAATTGAAAGAGGCTCATAAAGTTTGCGGCAATTGCGGCTACTACAACAAAGTTGAAGTAGTGTCCTCGGACGAAAAGAAAGCAAATTAACAAATCTGCGGACTGCCATAAGGCGGTCCGTATTTTTGCATTTATATGAAAAGAGGTTAAAATGAAACATACCGACATTAAAGATTTATTCGAAAATTCAGATAGATACCTCGACGGCAGCGTTACGGTATGCGGTTGGGTAAGAACCTGGCGTGATTCAAAAGGCATTTCGTTCATTGAGCTTAACGATGGAACTTGCCTTAAAAATTTACAGCTTGTTATTGAAAAGAATATTGTTGACGAAAATACGGTCAAACCTGCGCTAGCCACAGGTACGGCTTTGAATGTTACGGGCATTTTAGTTCAGTCTGAAAGAAATGGATATGAGTTGAACGTGCGAGAAATAACTGTACTTGGCGACTGTCCGCAGGATTATCCGTTGCAGAAAAAGCATCATACTCTTGAATTTTTGCGTACTATACCGCATTTGAGACCTCGTACGAGATTTTTTGAAGCTGTGTTGGCGGTAAGAAGCGAACTTTCTTTTGCTATACACAACTATTTTCATAGGCACGGCTATAAGTATGTGCATACGCCCTTGATTACAGGAAGCGACTGTGAAGGGGCAGGTGAAATGTTCCGTGTAACCACTCAGCCTTGGAACGTTAAGGCGGGAAGTGAAGAAGAGTATTACGACGGCGACTTTTTCGGCGTAAAGGCAGGCTTGACGGTATCCGGTCAGCTTGAAGGCGAAATTGCTGCAATGGGCTTGGGTAGAATTTATACGTTCGGACCTACGTTCCGTGCCGAACACAGTAATACTACGCGACATGCGGCAGAGTTTTGGCAGATAGAACCGGAAGTTTGCTTTTGCGACCTGCACGATATAATAGAAAATGCCGAAGACTTTATTAAGTCGATAATCCGCGACGTAATTGCAAATTGCCCTGACGAGTTGGCTTTTTTCAATGAGAGAACCGAAAAGGGACTTATAGAAAAGCTTAAAAATGTGGTTGAAAGCGATTTTGTTAAACTCAAATATACCGATGCCATAGATATTTTGAAAAAATCGGGAAAAGATTTCAAATTCCCCGTAGAATGGGGCTGCGACCTTCAGACCGAGCACGAGCGCTATTTAACTGAAGAACATTTTAAGAAGCCTGTTTTTGTTACAGATTATCCTGCCGGCATCAAGGCTTTCTATATGAAACTGAATCCCGACAACAAAACGGTTGCGGCAACTGATTTGCTCGTTCCCGGAATAGGTGAGATTATAGGTTGCAGTGAGCGTGAAGTTGATTTGGCAAAACTTAAAGAAGCAATGCTAAAACGTAATATGCCTCTTGAAGCGTATACTGCGTATCTTGATACACGCAAATTCGGAAGCGTTCCGCACAGCGGATTCGGTCTTGGGCTTGAACGTATACTTATGTATATCACGGGCGTACAGAATATCCGCGATACTTTGCTTTATCCCCGTACCGTAGGCAGTCTTTAATATGAAAAACAGAATTTGCGTAATTTTTACGGGCGGTACAATCGGGTCCCGCACGTGCGGCGATACTGTTGATTTGCGTGACGATGATAAAAGCATTTTGCTTGAAAAATACCGCGAAGAATACGGAGAGGATACAGAATTTGATGAATTGCGCCCTTTAAATATTCTTAGTGAGAATATTCAGCCTTCCGATTTGGATATTATGGCTAATTGCCTTAAAGGGGTGGAGACCGACGACTACGACGGCGTTATCATTACTCACGGTACTGATACTTTATGTTTTACCGCAAATCTTTTCAGTCAGATTTTCTGTGATATAAAAATTCCTGTAGTTTTCGTTTCGGCTTTATATCCACTTGACGATGACAGGAGTAAGGGCGTTGAGAATTTTGCCGGTGCTGTTACGTTTATTAAAAGCGTCAATTTCGGCGGAGTATTCGTAAGCTTCGTTAATTACGGTGAAAATTGCAAAATACACCTTGCAAGTCGCCTTATTGCCGCAACGCAAATAAGCGGCGAGTATGAAAGTATTTTAAAAATTCATTTCGGCGAAGTGGTTGGCGGTAAATTTGTCTATAATGAAAATCCGCTAAATCCATCAATTGAAGAATTGCAAAATTACAGAAAGCCATGTGCATCGCAAAAATTGTGTATGGATATGGTCACTATACAGGCTCATTCGCTGTTGAATTTTGACTTTTATAGATTTACTGAGGTCAAGCCCAAGGCGGTAATGGTTCAGCTATACCACAGCGGTACTGTTTGCACTGAGGGCAAAGAGGCAAATTTCAAAAATTTTCTTTCATATTGTAAAGAGCTTGGCATTAAGGTAGTTATTTCGACTATCGACAGCAAGGCAAGAACTTACGGTAGCGCTTTGGGGCTCACTCAATCGTGTATAGCGGCTTACGATATAAGTTTTGAAATGGCAACAGTAAAAGTTTTGCTTGCTTTAGGTTCGGGAAACGACATAGAGGAAGAGCTTAATACAAATCACTTTTTTGAACGCTTACATTAAATTAATTTTCATTATTAAAAAAAAACAGCATAATACCTATTGACATTATAGCAATTTGGCTTTATAATTTTTGTAAGGTAAA
>JAIDRY010000219.1 GCA_029061465.1 Clostridia bacterium | reverse complement strand
GGCTTGGGCAGAACGGCAAAGGGAATAGTTGCCGTGGGCATCAAATCGATAGGGGTAATATCTGTCGGAGTTCTGTCGCTGGGAATACTTGCCTTCGGCGTGCTTGCTTTGGGACTTTTTGCAATAGCTTCGCTCGGCTTAGGGCTTATTTTAAGCTGTTCCGCAATTTCATTCGGGATATTGGCAATGGGCGGAGTTGCCGTGGGCGTATTTTCTATGGGCGGACTTTCAGTCGGGCTGTTTGCTTTCGGCGGCTGTGCAGTCGGCGGGTATGCATTCGGAGGGGCGGCATACGGAAGTTACGTTGCAATAGGCGGAGTTGCCCGCGGAGGTATCGCGTTAGGCAGAACGTCGGCGCACGGCAGTATTTTGTCCGCAACCCTGCCGCAGTTTGAAGAAATGAAGGCGCAGATTTACGCGGCTTTCGATACTTTGCCGTCTGCGCTGTCGCCGTTGACGAATATTTTTAAAAATATTTTCGAAAGTATTTTGAGTGGTGAAATCACGCTCGGATAAAAAGACAGCCTTTCCGTTTGGAAAGGCTGCTTTTATTTTTTATATTCCGACGGCGAAGCGCCGAAGTATTTTTTGAACACGCGCGAAAAGTATAATGGCTCGGAAAAGCCGCAAAGCTCGGCAATCTGCGATATCGAATAGTTGCTGTAACGGTTTGTCATTCTGCCGAGGAGAAGCGCCTGCGCTCGTTCCATTCTTAGTGATAAAAGATATTCGTGCGGGGTTGCACCCGTCTCTTTTTTGAAAAGCTTTCTTACGTAATCGTAGTTCAGCGGCAGTTTTAAAATGCAGTCCTCAACGGAAAAAGTCTGGTCGGCAAAGTTTTTCTGAATATCGTCAAGCACCCTCTGCGTTACGGGGGACAGCCGCTTTTCGTCCGTTGCAAAATTTATATATCCCGCGATAAGATTTCCCATAGCCGACAGTACCGCGCCGCCGTCCCCTTCAGCGGCTAAAAAATATGCGGCTTGCTCTGCAGTAAACGCTATTCCGCGGCTTATCTGTCCGCTCACGATAACGGGCTTTTTTGCGGAAATAACCGTCTTTTCCATTATCACGGCTAAACCGCTTTTACAGGTAATAACGGTATACGCGCAGTTAGGCGGAATTATAATTGCGCTCCCCGTGGCACAGCTTAATCTGCGCTTTTCATATTCTATTTCCAAATCGCCGTCGGGGATTATGATTTCAAGAAAATTATTTAAGATTTCGCCCTGCCGCAACTCAAATTTTTCAACTTTAACGATATCGTTCATAGCCGTATTATACAATAAAATATCCGTTTTGTCTATATATTGCTCGAATATTTATCTTGCCCGACTTAACGCAAAGTGATATAATTAAGCTATGGAAAAGAATAGGGTATTAATAACAGCAATAAGTAAAATCGTAATTAACTGCATTATGGCGGTGCTATGCTTTATAAAGATAATTCAGGAGGTTGCCGTGCTCCCCGGTTTTGACGAAAACGGAGAGGAGATAACGGCGCGGGAAGATTACTTTTTCAGCGTCTACGAAAAATTATCCGGCGTAGGTTTATCCTTTCTTTTGTGGGCGGCGCTTGCAATAATTGTTGCGTCGGTTATACTTTCGGTTTTGTGCATCGTAATTAAGGACAACAAAAAACTTTCGATTGCAAGCCGTATAGTTTTCGGTCCGTCGATTTGTATGTTCCTTATAGCGTTTTTAACCGCCCGCTTAATATGGTATAACTATTAAAAAACAGTCCGCTTTTAAAGCGGGCTGTTTTCATTTGCATTTATTATTTAAATTTAGTTTTTCGTAAGCGAAGCACTCTAAATCTTCGTCGTAGAGGTTGCCTTTTAAATATCCGCAGGCGGTGAAAAACCCTTCCGAGTTTTCGCTTGGCAGTGCGTAGCACTTTTCAGTGCCGTCCTCTCTAAGTTTCATTTCGGCGGTGTACAGCAAAAATTTACCCAAGCCGTTTTTGCGCTTCGAGGGGATAACGTAAATTTCGCGGATATCACCCCAGCCCTCGCGCGGACACCATTCGTTTTCAATGCGGTCGCACTGAAATATCACAAAGCCCGCGTATTCGCTGTCGTCCTGCATAATTTCTATGCGGATAAGCCCAGCCTTTAAATCAGGCAAAACGTATTCTTCTAAAAGGTGGGGGACGTCGTCATCGCAGTCAAGCTCGTCGTAATAAGCTTTGAAAAGCTTTTCAAATTCGCCCTGCGTCTTGTCGTTCAGCGGTGAAATTTTAACCATAATAAATCCTTAAAACAAATGAGAGCAAGCGGCGCTTACTCTCATTACTTTTTTCAATTACTCGGCTACGGGGTAAATGGAAACCTGCTTTCCGTCCCTGCCGACTCTTTCAAACTTAACGGTGCCGTCAATCAGCGCAAACAAGGTGTCGTCCTTGCCTATGCCGACGTTGTTGCCGGGTTTGAATTTGGAACCGCGCTGTCTTACGAGAATGTTGCCCGCAAGTACGAACTGTCCGTCCGAGCGCTTAACGCCCAGCATTTTGGGATTACTGTCTCTTCCGTTGTGGGAAGAACCGGTACCTTTTTTATGAGCGAATAAACTTATAAAAAACATTACGTATATCCTCCTTGATTACTCCGCCTGTGCTTCCGCGGTTTCAGCGGGCTTTTTTGCGGTGCTCTTCTTAGCTGCGGGTTTTGCGCCCGAAGCACCTATAGCAGTAACTTTTACGAGGGTGTAGGGCTGTCTGTGTCCCTGCTTTTTCCTCTCGTTTTTCTTGGGCTTGTACTTAAAGACGATAATCTTCTTATCTTTGCCCTCGCCTGCAACCTCGCAGGTTACCTTTACGCTTGCTACTTCCGCGCCGACCTGAATACCCTTTTCGTCAGCCGTTAAGATGACGGGGAATTCAACCGTTTCACCGACCTTTTTGTCGAGTTTTTCAACCTTGATAAGGTCGCCCACGCAAGCCTTGTACTGCTTTCCGCCGTTTTCAAAAATTGCGTACATTTAAAAATACCTCCTCTAACCAGTCTCGCCGAACCTTAGGGCGTCGCATTTTTGCGAACTTTAAAAAGCCCTGTCCGAGCGGCTCGTATATGAATTTAACACAAACGATAGATTAAGTCAAGCAATTGCGCGGCTATGCGAATAAAATTTTATTCACGGTGCAAACTTGTTTTAAGGAGAAAATTATGGAAGATGTAAAAAAGAACAACGAGGTGCTGGCGGAAATTTACCGCAATGCTCAGCTCGCGCTTACGTCTATATCGGATATTCTTCCCGAAATAGACGACGTTAAAATAAAGGAAGAAATACTCCGCGAACACGAGGAGTACGAAAAGATTTGCAGCACGGCGGCTTCGCTTGCGCACAAATTCGACGTTGAACTTAAAGAGCCCAACCCTATGAAAAAGGCTATGATGTGGTCTGCAATAAAGATGGGTACGGCTAACGACAACTCGGCGCAGAACGTTGCCCAGATGATGATAAGGGGCACGGTTACGGGT
>JAIDRY010000218.1 GCA_029061465.1 Clostridia bacterium | reverse complement strand
GAATAAAGCAACGAATATTTAATAAACTCGCGGAATACTGGGTGCGCCGTCTGCGGACGAGACTTGAACTCGGGGTGGAACTGCACGCCGACGTAAAAGTCGTTTTTGTCTATTTCAACGGCTTCAACCAGGCTTCCGTCGGGCGAGGTACCCGCAATGGTCATACCCGCCGCCTCTATTTTCTCTCTGAAATCGTTATTAAACTCGTATCTGTGGCGGTGGCGCTCTGAAATTTCGTCCGCGCCGTACGCCTTTTTGAGCATTTTGCCAAGCACCTTGCAAGGGTACGCGCCGAGGCGCATAGTGCCGCCCATCTTTACGCCGTACTGGTCGGGCATTAAATCAATTACGCAGTGCGCCGACTCGGGGTCGAATTCCGAAGAATTTGCGTCCTTGTAGCCAAGCACGTTTCTTGCGTACTCGATAACGGCGGTCTGCATGCCGAGGCATATCCCGAGGTAAGGCACGTTATTTTCACGCGCGTACTTCGCGGCAAGAATTTTGCCCTCTATACCGCGGTTGCCAAAGCCCCCCGGTACGAGTATTCCGTGCACGCCGCCAAATATTCCCTTTACGTTCTTTTCGTTAATCTCTTCCGTATCTACCCACTTTATTTCAATCTTTGCGCCGTTTTCATAGCCTGCGTGCGCAAGCGCTTCCGCAACCGATAAATATGCGTCGTGGAGCTGAACGTACTTGCCGCACAGCGCAATTTTTACAACCTTGTCGCGTGCCGCTACGCGCTGCAACATCTTATTCCACTCGGTCAAGTCGATTACGCGCGGGTCGAGCTTTAATCTTTTACATACTATTTCCGAAAAGTTGCTCTCCTCTAACATAGTGGGACACTCATATAATACGGGCATCGTCATATTTTCGATACAACATTCCGGCTCTACGTTGCAGAACATTGCAATTTTTGCCCTGACGTCGGCGGGCATAGGCGCGTCTACGCGGGTTATTATTATATCGGGGTTTATTCCCATACCCTGCAATTCCTTGACGGAGTGCTGGGTGGGTTTGGATTTGAACTCTTCCGAGCCCGAAATGTAGGGCACGAGGGTTACGTGGATAAAACAGCAGTTGTCCCTGCCCACTTCCCTTGCGACCTGACGGATAGCTTCTATAAACGGCTGGCTCTCGATATCGCCGATAGTGCCGCCTATCTCGCTTATAACGACGTCGGCGTTGGACGACTTGCCTACGTTATATATGAAAGATTTGATTTCGTTGGTAACGTGAGGAATTACCTGTACGGTCTGCCCGAGGTATTCGCCTGCGCGCTCTTTGTTCAGAACGTTCCAGTATACCTTGCCCGTCGTAAGATTGGAGTACTTATTTAAGTTTTCGTCGATAAACCTTTCGTAATGTCCCAAATCGAGGTCGGTTTCGGCGCCATCCTCGGTAACGTAGACTTCGCCGTGCTGTAAAGGGCTCATTGTGCCGGGGTCGATATTTATGTAGGGGTCGAGCTTTTGGGAAGCGACCTTATAGCCC
>JAIDRY010000217.1 GCA_029061465.1 Clostridia bacterium | reverse complement strand
CATTATCCGTACGTCCTGTTCAGACCCCGGCGGCACGGAATGGGGCGACGCCGTAAAGGACGGCACGCAGGATGACCGTACCGTTGCGCTCGAGGGCGAGCGTACAATCGTTTACACCAAGGCCGGCGATGCTACCCTGTACACCAGTGAGGACGGCGGTAAAACGCTTGTTGCTCTGCGCAAGGTAAACGTTGCGGATATGCTCGATTTAAAGCGTATAAGCATAAGCCTCAGCGGCAGCACTGCCGACTTGACCAAAGACGACGTTAAAATAACCGATTCCGACGGCAAAGAGATTGCAATTTCAAGTGTGAGCTACAATATCGCAAATTTGGCCTCGGAACTCGATATTACCAAAAAGTATACCGTTACCGTATACGACCTTCCTCCCGTAACCGTACTGCCTTTGACCTATATGGCAAGCAGAAGTTTTGAAGAGAAGTACGCCTACGACGGCGAACTCGGCGTAGCACTCGCTGCCGAAAGCACTACGTTCCGTCTCTGGGCGCCCACCGCGTCAAAAGTAACCTTAAACCTTTACAATAATGGTACGGGTGCGGACGGTAAAGCTTCGCACGAGCTTACGAAGGGCGAAAAGGGCGTATGGAGTCTGACTCTCAACCAGAACCTTAACGGCAAATATTATACTTACACGGTATCTACAATGCTCGGCGCTAACGAGGTGGTAGACCCCTACGCGCGTTCGGCCGGACTTAACGGTCAGCGCGGTATGATACTCGACCTTGACGCAACCGACCCCGACGGATGGGTTAATACGCCTTACGACAATCCAGCGGTAGAAAATTATACCGACGCGCAGATTTGGGAAGTGCACGTTCGCGACTTCTCCAACAATATAACTTCGTCGGAATATAAGGGCAAGTATCTTGCATTTACCGAAACCGGTCTTACCAACTCCGCAGGTATTCCCGTCGGCGTGGACTATTTAAAACAGCTCGGCATAACGCACGTTCACCTTCTGCCTTCGTTCGACTATGCTTCCGTAGACGAAAGCAAGACGGACGGCTTCAACTGGGGCTACGACCCTCAGAACTATAACGTGCCCGAGGGCAGCTATTCCACAGACCCTACGGACGGCGCAGTGCGCGTAAACGAATACAAGCAGATGGTGCAGGCGCTTCACAATCAGGGCATAAGCGTGGTAATGGACGTCGTATACAACCATACGTATGCAGGCGAAAGCAACTTCCATTTCATAGTGCCTTATTACTATTACCGCTATAATACGACTACGGGCGTAAACTCCAACGGTTCGGGCTGCGGCAACGAAACTGCTTCCGAGCGTGCAATGATGCGCAAGTTTATGATAGATTCCGTAACGTATTGGCAGAAAGAATACAACGTTGACGGTTTCCGTTTCGACCTTATGGGCTTGCACGATATCAAGACTATGCAGGAACTTGAAAAAGCCGTACACGCTTACAATCCCGAAGCTCTCATTTACGGCGAGGGCTGGACGGGCGGCGGTACAACGCTTTCTGAAAACAGCAGCTCTATTCTCAAAAACCTCACGACGCTCAACAAGGGTACCTCGTCGGAAGGCGTTAAC
>JAIDRY010000216.1 GCA_029061465.1 Clostridia bacterium | reverse complement strand
CTTGACAGTAAGGCGGAGGGCGAAGTCATTTCAGTAACGGGTATCCGTCAGACTTATTCGTCCGTGCTCGGCGCGGTAGCGAATTCGGAGGGCAGGACGGAACAGGAAAAAACGCAGTATCAGATGTTTGCGTCTATGATACCCACCGTTATCACGTTTAAAGAACTTCCCGACAATTACGAATACGTGCTCTCGCAGTACGATATAGTCGCCTCGTATAACGGCAAAAATACCAAGCTTTCCGACGACGAGCTTAAAGATATTTTTACTAATAAAGACAGCCTTATTATGGTAATCAACGACAGCTCGACGACAGACCTCAATATGGGGCAGATGGGCTACTTCACGCAGGAAGAATTTTTGGCTTACGCCGAACGCGCCAAAGAGCTTGTAGGTAAAGAGATTACCGAGGAAGAGGCGGAACAAAAATACGGCGAACTGCTTTCGGAATATCTGAACGGCAAAGAGTACGACTACTTTTTGGATAAGGACGGGGGTAGTACAAAATTTAAATGGTACCCCAACGATACCGTTTACGTCAGCGCGGCAAACAGCCCGCTTGTAGTGCCTTACGAGGATAAGGACGAACACGGACAGACGATAGTCAAATACAAGCGCGCGGAGTTTAAATATAACGCTTATGAAGCGGATTTTGCAGGCGACCGCGATAAGTCCGACGACGTCGATTTAAAGGTTAAGGTTATACTGCAAAAGAAAAAGGGCGTAACCTACGGCTGTCTTAATTCTGGAATTTACTACACCAACGCGCTTTCCGTACACGCGCTCGAAACGGGAAGAAAGAGCGAAATAGTCAAGTATATGAACGATAACGGCGGTTCTTTGGACGGCTTGCCTTATCTGTATCACTTCACGTACGACGGCAAGACTACGCCATCTATGTACTATGTAATGGACAGGTCGAATTCGTCTATGATGTCATCGATGATGTCGTCAATGATGGGCGGAGGCTCGGGCGGCAGTCAGTACGATTCGTTAAAGGTCAACCCCACCGCAGTGGGCGGAGGGAAAATACCCGTGGCGTTCAAGTTCTATCCCTTAAATTTCGAGAGTAAGGATTTGGTTACGGACTACCTCGACGAATGGAACGATATGTGCGAGCGCGGCGAAACGTATGAGTGGACTGTTACGAACGACGACGGCACTACAACTAATTACTCGTTAGAGTTAAAAGATGAGCATAAAATTACTTATACGGACGCAGTAGGGCTTATCATTACAATGGTCAATACTATGATTGATATGATAACAATTGCCCTCGTTGCGTTTACGGCGCTTTCGCTTGTCGTGTCTACCGTAATGGTGGGAATTATAACCTACGTATCCGTTGTAGAGCGTGTAAAGGAAATTGGTATTCTCCGCGCCGTGGGTGCAAGGAAAAAGGATATAAAACGGCTGTTCAATGCGGAAACGTTTATTATAGGTCTTGCCGCGGGCATAGTCGGCATAGTGGTAACGTACCTCATTTCGCTTATTCTTAATTTAATACTTGGTACGCTTTTCGGCATTTATTCCATAGCCGCACTCCCCTGGTGGCAGGCGCTTATAATGATAGGCGTAAGCGTTTGCTTAACGCTCATATCGGGCTTGATACCCGCGTCGGCAGCCGCTAAAAAAGACCCTGTGGTTGCACTCAGAACGGAATAAACCCTACTTAAAAATTAAGTAAAAAAATAGTGATAATAGTTAATAATTTGTTGACACACTTTCCATATTATGGTAGAATACAAACGTAATTAATTTGCGAGGTAAATTATGAAAAAGATTTTTAAATCAATGGCTATTTTGGCTGCTACCGCTGCGGTTGGTACGGGCGTTGGCTTGGCAACTGGTTGCTCCGCGGGATATAACGGCGAATACGTCGGTCAGTATTCCTACACTAACAAATACGGCGCAACTTACGGTATGGTAGTTAAGGTAACGGTTGAAAACAATATTATCACTAAAATCGTTGATATAACCAACACGGAAGATGCGCTTGCAACCCAGGCAGGATATGAAAAAGACTGGTCGCAGGGCGGTATCTCCGTTTATAAAGAAAGCAACGTTCATTGGGAGATTGTAAGCCCGGGCTGGAAAGATTATTTCAATGCTAACAAGGGTTGGCTCCTTAACGACGGCAAGCTGTTAGACGGTACCGATTACGTGGAAGGCACTCTTCCCGAACCCGGCAACACCAACGTTTACAGCTACGGCTGGTCTAACGACGCTGCTGCAAACTGGACTGACCACGAGGCTTGGCTCCTTCAGCAGTATGAAGGCAAAGCAGTTGCAGACGTTCTTGCAATCAACGTATACACCGCATACGGTTACACGACGGCTGATAAGGGCACGACCTGGACTGCAGACAATTCCATTTCAGGCGAACCCTACGTTAAGGATTGGAACTCCGATTTAAATGCAAGCGGCTTGCTTGTCGGCGGTTCAACTCAGGGCAGCGGCAGACTCCTTCTTGCAGTTCAGAATGCGCTTTCCAAATAATTTATAACAAAATATAACCCGCCTATCAAGGCGGGTTTTTTGTTGCATTTTAATTGTATTCAATGTATAATACGGTTATGAAATTCAAAAGATACGCTGCGGCGATATGCGCCGTAGCTTGCCTTGCGGCGGCTTCGGGTTGCGCCCAGCCTACATATTATATATATACTAACATTTCGGACGGCGGCTATGAGATAAGCGACAAGGCTTATACCGTCGGCGGAGTTATTGACGGCTGTACGGTTACAACGCCCCAAGAGGAAGAACTCAAAATGGCGGGCTACACTTCGCGGCAAAAGTTGTATTTTTCAATGCTTGCGGACGCGGCGCTCGTGGTTTCAACCGACTTTTCAACGGACGCGGCAAGGAGCAAATTCGACGAATTTACAGCCGAAGTCGGAAATCTTTTAATCGCTATCGACAAGGCGCTTTCAACCACCGTAGCGGATTCGGACGTAAACAAATTCAATAAAGCTTCCGCAGGTCAAACGGTGGAATTGAGAGAGATTTCTTTTGAAGTTTTCAGCGAGGCAAAAGCCGTTTACGAAATTACGGAAGGTTATTACAACCCCGCGCTTTACTACAATATTTTCGCGTACGGCTTCGGCGGTGCAACCAAAAGACCTTTAAGCGAAAGCGAGCTTCCCTCCGACGAAGTGATAGCAAAGTATACCGACCTTTCAACCCATTTCGGAGAGATTGAACTTAAAGAAGAGGACGGTAGATACTTTGTTACAAAGCCTGAATACACCGTAGAGGTAGACGGAGAAGCTCTTTCGTTAAAGCTCGATTTGGGCGGTATCGGAAAGGGCTACGCCGTTGATAAGGTTGACGAACTGTTTGATAAATACGGCTACGAATACGGATATTTCAATTTCGGTTCAAGCAGTATGCTCGTTAAAAGCAATGTTCTTAACGGCGCGTATAATATAAGCTTCGGCGGACCGCGCTCACCGTCGCGCGACCCGTACGTTAAAACGCACGTCCGCAACGAAAAGATTTCGACAAGCGGAGATAACGAGCAGTTTTACAGGATAGGCAATAAGCGCTATTGCCACATAATCGACCCCACGACGGGAAAACCCGTGCAGACGGGAATAGCCGCTGTAACTGTAATCGGCGGTTCCGCGGCAAGTGCGGACGCTATTACTACGGCGGTTATGGCAATGGGCAGGGAACGTGCAGTTAAGTTTATTGAGGAAGAATTAACGGGCAGACGTGTAATATTTGCCTGTGAGTAATTATGTCGCTTAAAAAAATCGAACAGGTAAAAGAGGACAAGGGTTTCAGACTTTTCGACCTCATAATATACGGGATAATCGTCCTTACGGTGGCGGCGCTGTTTATAGCCGTGTTTGCAACGCGCAATACCGACCCTTTGACAGGGGTGAGGATATATTATTCTGCCGAAGTCGTGTTC
Organism: Clostridia bacterium; assembly: GCA_029061465.1. GTDB lineage: Bacteria > Bacillota > Clostridia > Christensenellales > Borkfalkiaceae > Coproplasma. The sequence continues at coordinate 358 of JAIDRY010000216.1, read as the reverse complement.
GAGTACGAATTCGACGGCGAGCCGACCGCTTATTCCGATTGCGTTAAAATAGAAGAAACGGAAGGGGCAATTACCGTTACCGTAACCGTGCCCGAGGGTAAAAACGTTTTATTTATCGATAAGCAGGCAAAGACGGCTAAGATGACTGAAGCGGACTGCAACGGTAAACAGTGTACTTATTTTGCGGCTATATCGGACAATAACGGATTGATATACTGCAATCCGCATAAATTGAGAATAGAACCTCTTTTCAAAGATTTGGATAATCCCAACATAATAATGTAAATAAAAAATCCTTGCTATTAAGCAAGGATTTTTTTAACGTATTAAAATTTGAAATATTAATAGCTATCTGTTT
>JAIDRY010000215.1 GCA_029061465.1 Clostridia bacterium | reverse complement strand
GGTTGGCGGCGGCATAAATTCGTTTTCGTTTGCTAACTATATAAATCTTTTCAAAAACGACGAGCTTAGGAATATGATTTTCGGCACGGTTTTGCTTGCGTTAATCAGTTCCGCAATCTCAACGGTTTTGGCAACGCTTGGCGCGATAGGAACGTTTTATTCCAAGAAACTTCCAAAAACGCTCATAAACACCGCAAATCAGGTTCCCGTCGTCAACGCGGATATAGTAACGGGCTTTTCAATCTGTATTCTGCTAATCGTAATTATGCGCGTTAGCAAAGACACGTTTATTCCGCTCGGCATAGGCCACGTGGTATTAACAGCACCCTTCGTGTATCTTTCCATTCTGCCCAAGTTAAAGCAAATGGACAACAGCCTTTACGAGGCGGCGCTGGACTTGGGCGCAACTCCCGCGCAGGCGCTTTTCAAGGTCGTAATACCTCAGCTATTGTCGGGTATTCTTTCCGGCTTTATGCTTGCGGTAACACTTTCTTTGGACGACTATTTCGTAACCACTTACACTAAGCCTTCCACGTTCGATACTATAAGTACGTACGTAGTAAACGCGACTAAGGGCAGTCAGACAGAAATTAAAACTGCGCTGTGGGCGCTTTCAACCCTCATTTTCGTAATAGTTATCGCAATAGTGGTAGGAATGAATTTGCTTGGCGGCAGGAAGAAGGGGGCGAAGAAATGATAAAGTTTAAACGCTTATCGGCAATTATCGCCGCCGTCTGTTTAATAGGTGCGTCAGCTACGGCTTTTGTAGGCTGTGCCGAAGCCGAGCAAACCGTAACCCTGCGCGTTTGCAGCTGGGAAGAATATATCGACCTCGGCGGTTGGGAAGAGGACGAACGATTGGACATAGAAAACCCCTTTACGAATGAGGACAGCGTTTTCGGGAAAAATTCTGTGGTCGACGATTTTACCGAATGGTTCTACGACGAGTACGGTTATAAGGTAAAAGTGGAGTATTCCACTTTCGGCACTAACGAGGATTTATATAACCGTTTGAGCCTCGGCGACGTGTACGATTTGGTTTGCCCTTCGGATTATATGATGATGAAGCTTTTAGCCGAGGACGCGGTTGAAAAGTATTCGGAAAGCTTTTTCAAAGGTGAGAATAACTATTACGCGCAATATGTTTCACCGTATATAGACGACGTTTTCGCGCAGTACGGCTGGACTGATTACGCCGCATGCTATATGTGGGGCACGACGGGGCTTGTGTACAATCCCGAGATGCTCAAAGCCGTTGAGGACGTCGCTACGGTAAACATATTGCTGAACGAAGATTATAAGCGCAGAATAACCGCCAAAGACAACGTGCGCGACAGCTACTTTGCCGCCCTCGGAATAGTCAACGAAGAACAGCTCACCGATACGGCAATTTCCGCGCAAACTCGCAGTTCGCTTTTGAACGATACGGAAAGCGGAACGATAGCAAAGGCAGAGGACGTCTTAAAGCGCATTAAGGAAAATGTTTACTCGTTTGAAACGGACAGCGGAAAGGCTGATATGGTAACGGGCAAGGTAGTTGCAAACTACCAGTGGTCGGGCGATGCCGTTCACATTATGGACGAGGCTGACGGCGACGATACCGAGCTTTGGTATTCCGTTCCAGCGGAGTGCTCAAACCTCTGGTTCGACGGCTGGATAATGCTGAAAAACGGCATAGACGGCAACGACCAAAAGAGGGAGGCGGCGGAAGCATTCGTAAACTTCCTTTCCCGCCCCGACAACGCAGTAAGAAATATGTATTATATCGGCTACACCTCGGCAATCGCGGGAGACACCGTATACGATTATATGGAATACAATTACGCCGCCGAAGATGACGCAGATGAAACCTTTGAGTACGACGTAAGTTATTTCTTCGGTGAAAACAGCGTAATCACTGCCGACGCGGCTTGTTTCGATATTGAAGAAAACGGCGAAATTAACCGCGGCAGACAGCTTTTCGCACAGTATCCGCCTGCAAACGTAACCTCACGCAGCGTGGTAATGCTTGATTTCGGTGATAAGCTTGGTGAAATCAACCAAATGTGGATTAACGTTCGGTGTCTTGACTTGCTCGATATTTCGCCCGTAACCGCAGGGGTAGTAATCGCAATTATCTGTGCCGTTGCCGCCGCAATAACGCTCTACGTTTTCAGATACAAGCTGTTTATAAAAAACAAACCCCGCAAAGGGTATACAAAGATAGAAAACTAAATCAATATAAAACCCCGCCAGCGGCATACGCCGCTGGCGGGTTAATTTTTTCTATTTGGCAATTTTTTCTTTACAAAGTCTTAATA
>JAIDRY010000214.1 GCA_029061465.1 Clostridia bacterium | reverse complement strand
CATAGTGGCGTATAAAGTAATACTAATAATTATTTATTATCGTTTGCCTTTTGCACGATAACTTTACCGTCTTTTACAGCTATTAACATTTTGCCCTTACATTTCGGGCAATAAATTTCTATTGTAGAGCCGTCGCCAGCCTTTAATAGTTTATACCCACATTCGGGGCATACAACGTAATAAGTCATTGATGTGTTACCTTTATTTTTGTTGTAACGGTATCATTCCGAATAACGATATGAATATATTCGCCACATTTAGAGCATTTCGTATAGCCCTCTAAACCGTTCTTTGCTTGTAACAATACACTTTTGCAGTTAGGACAGCAAGCATAAAAGTACGGCACTTTTTCTTTTTTAATTTCGTCCACTTATTTTTCTTTTATGTCCTCTTGTTGTATTTCTTGTAAATGCTTATTCATTTTCTTTATTTTTGCTTTGATTGAAAAATATATGGAGCACCACATAATTACGTATACCGCAATAAATCCGCCAACGTAACCCAATGCGCCGTATAAGTAGTGCGGCATCCAATTCATTATATAGCCTATTCCGAAGAACGGAACGGAAATAATAGCCAAATGCACTAATGTTTGCTTTAATAAACTCCATTTTTCGATTTCCCAAATCACGGACGAGCCGCCGCCGATAGCACCGATAAAAAGCGAACAAATCATTTGTACGATTACTGCGGTTGTTTCGTTGCCGCCACACCAATCTATAAGTTCGTGTGGAGCAGGAAAATATTCGCCGTGCCCCATACAAAGCGAAAAAATAATTGTTATAATTAAACTGACTAATACGCCGATAGGCGCACCCATAAGACTGCGGAATAAAATTTTCTTTTTCATAGTATCACCTCATATACCTAATGTTTTTTTGATTTTTGTAACGTATCGCCTCGAAACAAAACTAACATCTCCGTTTGACAACGATACGCAAATCGTACCAACTGTACTTAAATCAAATTTCTTTGCTTTTTTTATATTGATTATTTCCGAATTTGAAATACGCACGAAGCCCTTACTACTTAACCTTTCTTCAACCTCATATAAGCGCAAACGTAAGACAAACTCTTTTTTGTCGGTAACGACGAATACTTTTCCAACCGCTGAGTATATTCTGACTATATCTGTCGGTTCTAAAATCTGAACAACATCACCATCAAAACCAACAATTCCTTGCGGAGTTTCTTCCGATAGGCGTTGCATTAAGGCAGTGATTTCGTCAGTCATTTTTTCGGTAATGATTATCACCTTTGTTTCTAAACAGTTTTCGTCAAGTTTGATTTCAACTTTCAAATTAAAACCTCCTTCCTGCAAGTAGCACTTTTAAATAAATTATACTTAATTTCCGTCAGCATTTCAATTCTTTTACAATAGTCGGTTGATTTGAGCATATAAGTGGTATTCGCCAAATAATACTCGGCAATTTTTCTTTTCAGTCCATTACAGTATTAGACATAATCTACTATATAATGATAAATTCTATTGTTCTAAATTTGCTAAAATCAATGTAGGGCATTATTTCATTTTTGGTAAGTATCACATGGTTTTTGTATTCGCTTGTGCTTACCGCCTATGGGCGGTGTATCACCGCCTTGAAAAATTGTCAAGGGCGGCTATTTATCTCCCGTGAGGCATAAAGCCGCCGTCCCCTTCGGGGCAAAACCTTGACAATTTTCCTTCGTCGGCATTTTTGGCTAATTAAGGCGGGTAAGCACCAAAGCGAACACAAAATTTTTAAGCCGCAGTCCGACCAAGACCGCGCAAAGGAGCAAACACTATGAAAAACGCAGTAATCTACGCACGTTTTAGCTGTCACGGACAAAACGAGCAGTCTATCGAGGGGCAATTAGCCGAGTGCCACGCATTTGCACAGCGGAGCGAATTGCGCATAGTCCACGAGTACATAGACCGCGCATTGACGGGTACGACGGACAAACGCCCCGAATTTTTGCAAATGGTTGAGGACAGCAAGCGCAAAGGTTTTCAGTACGTTATCGTTTACCAGCTTGACCGTTTCGCCCGTAACCGATACGACAGCGCAACGTAC
>JAIDRY010000213.1 GCA_029061465.1 Clostridia bacterium | reverse complement strand
TTCATGATGCCCGCACAAAATATGACGCTTACGGCAAATGCGCAGAAACCGGCCGAACCCGAGCCGCCCGTTGAAGATATCGCTTACGTAGTATATCACTACAAAGAGAGCCTTACGGATACGGGAAAAGAAGTTAACGGCAAGTATTACGTTATTGAAGCCGAAGAAGACCTTACGGGAAAAGTAGGCGAGCTCACTAATGCAGTTGCCCGCGTGTACGAGGGCTTTACCGCAGAAGCTTTTGAGCAAAAGACTATCAGCGAAAACGGAGATACGGTAGTTGAAATTTTCTACAACCGCAACAGTTACACGGTAACGCTTGTCTACTGCGAGGGCGTAACCGTTGAGGGCGGCGGGACCTATGTTTACGGTCAGACGGTCGTAGTTAAGGCGACGGTGGACGAAGGCTATGAGTGGATAGAGTGGGTAAGCTCGAATACGCAGGTGCGCCCTGACGAAGGCACTTTGGAATTTACCTTTAATATGCCTTCGCACGATATAAAGCTTACGGCAAAGGCGCAAAAAGCAGACGAACCCGAGCCGCCCGAAAACTCCGATAAACCCGACCAGCCGGATAAACCCGACCAACCCGATAAGCCCGATACTCCTCAGGACAACGAGGTTGATAAAACTGTTTGGGTGATTATTGCAATATCTGTTGCACTGTTAATTGTTTTGCTTATAATCCTGATTATTGTTTTAATTAAAAGAATGGGTAAAAATGAAAACTAAAAGATATAACGACGGTGGGAACCCCGCGCTTAGCGCGGGGTTCTGTTTTATTTTAAAACAAGATTTTTGAACGGTTGCCCTTTTGGCACTTTTTTGGCATAATATTGTTATAATGTTTAAGCAGTACGATATGACGAAATTCAAAAGTAAAAATACTAATAGCCGTATAGTCTTCTGCGTCCTTATGTATACGGCGCTGGCGCTGTTTATTCTCGGCTTATTTCTTTTTAATGCAAATTATACAAGCATTTATAAAAGTCCGCAGGTCGATAACGGAACGGTGGATTTTACCGACGTGGATATTCCCTCGCGCGACGTCGCGTGCAACCTTGCAGGCGAATGGGAATTTTTCTATAATAAATGGATTGTTACCGACAACGAAACGTGTCAGCCCGACGGAATGATAAAGCTCCCCGATACCTGGACTTATAAAAATTTCGGGAACGGCAGTCTGCCCAAAACGGGTTACGGCTCGTACCGCCTGTATGCGGAGAACGTTCAGGCGGATATCGATATTATAGTTTACCGCCATTATCCTGATTTCGCTTACAGGGCGTTTATTAACGGACAGCTCAATTACAGAAGCGGTACGCTTTCAAAGGATATAGGGCAAACGGTAGTTACAGGCAGAACGGACGAGAGGCACCCCTATAAAACGGACGGCGGATTAGTTGAAATCGTCATAGAAGTATCTGCAACCAACGCGGGCGGATTTAACGCCGCGCCCTGGCTTGCCGCAACCTCAACCGGTAATTCATACGGGACAAGCCTGCGCTCGTTTAACTATATTGCGCTCGGCATTACAACGGCGGCTGTAATTATAAGCATATTATCCTTTTTGTTTTTCAGGTACAAGCGCGATATAACCGTGCCCGCTGTTATTCTTGCACTGTACGCTCATTTTTTAGTCAGCAAGGATATGTTATACGTTTTCGGGCTGCAGGCAACCGCCGCAATGATTTTGGAATTTTTCTCGTCAATTGCGGCTTTCGTGCTGTTGGCGCTGCACTTTAAAAAGAACGGCGCATTGCTCAAAAAAATACCCGTTATCATAACTTCGGCGGCGGGCGCTGTCTTTACCGTATTGCTGTTTATTTTTTACGGCACGCCGCTTGCACCCGTTTTTGCGTTCCTGCTGTTTGCCGTAGGCTGTTCATATTTCGTACCGTTTATGTTAAATAAAAAATTTACTACCGTGCAGTTCGTTGTTTACGGCGTACTGTTTATGTTTTTAATGTCGGTGTTTTTCTTCGAACTGTGCGACTGGCTCGGTTTGCTCGTATTCGGTACGGAGTTTATATTCACTTATGAATTAATGGCTATTATCGGCTGTTTTACCGTACTGTGGTTGTGGAAGTTAGCTAAAACCGCCCGCACGGCAATCCGCGTCAGTGAACTCGAATGTGAATTATCCGCGGTAAAAAGTCAGGCGCTGAAAGCGCAGATAAAGCCACATTTTATTTACAATTCGTTGACGGCAATACAGGCACAGTACCGCAACGGACTTTGCGAAGGGGACAGGGCAATAGAACAGTTTGCTTCCCATTTAAGAACGATAACCGACAGCAACGGCGAAGACTTAATCCCTTTCGAAGATGAAATACGCAACGTATTAAATTATTTCGAGCTTGAAAATCTGCGCACGAACGGAAAACTCAATTTACTGCTCGATTTGAATTTTTCCGATTTCACCGTTCCCGTGCTTTCACTGCAACCACTTGTAGAAAACTCGATAAAGCACGGCGGATTGAGGGAAAGGCAGGACGGCAGTATTATGCTTTCTTCCGATAAGACGGACAAGTCCGTTATAATTACGGTTAGCGATAACGGAAACGGATTTGATTTAAACTCCGTGCATACGGGCGTGGGAATAGAAAATACCAAAAAGAGATTTGAATTGATAAATGCCGAAATGCGTATCGAAAGTGCGCAGGGAAGCGGAACGCAGGTAACGATAGAAATACCTTTGGAGTAGTCTTATGAAAATAATAGTTGTAGACGACGAATTGTCGGCGTTGAATACGTTTTTACCTAACGTTATAGACGATTTGGACGTTGAATGTAAAATGTTTATGAACGCGCCGCGTTCCGCACTTGAATATGTGCGCATTAACAAGGTGGACGTTGCCTTTCTGGACGTTAAAATGCCTGAGATAGACGGCATAGAACTTGCGCAGAGAATGCTCGGCATAAGCCCTGAAATAAAAATAGTCTTTATAAGCGCATACGTGCAGGACGAAAAAAGCGTTTGCGAACGCTTGAACGGAAAGGTTGCGGGCTTTTGCTACAAGCCGTATAATGCGGAAAAAATAAAAAGACTTATTTCCGTTCTCAATACGAAAGCGCCCAAGCCGAAAATTTATCTGCGCACGTTCGACGCTTTCGATTTGTTTGTAAACGGAGTTGCCGTTAATTTTTCGTCAAGCAAGGCAAAGGAACTGCTTGCGCTGTTGACGGACGCGCGCGGCTCGTACGTAACTATGGATACGGCGATAGGAAATCTCTGGGCGGATAAAAACGTGGAGCTTGGAAAAAGGCTGTACCGCGACGCCGTATGCAAGCTGCGGTTGAAGCTCAAAGAATTAGGCATAGAGGAGCTTGTAACTTTCGAACGCGGCCGCGCCGTTATAGACACGAAATGCGCAACCTGCGATATGTGGGACTTTGTTGAAAAAGGCGGAGCGTTTTCGGGCAGATACCTTCCGCAGTACGGCTGGTCGATAATAACCGAAGCTACTTTGGAACAAATGAAAAAATAACTGACGGAAAATTTGCCGAAATGCTTTTGCTTTGGCGGTATTTTGGCGCAGATAATTGTATAATCCTCCCGATTAAAATCGGGAGGATTTTTATGAGAAAGAAATTATTAATTTCAGTTCTGGCGGTTGTATGCGCGCTTTGCTGTTCGTTCGGCTTTGCGGCTTGCGACAGCTTTGGAGCGGGTACGCACACCCACGACTATAAGTGGGTGGATAACGGCGACGGTACGCACAAACAGCACTGTGCAAAAGACGGTTGCGGCGCACCTGATACTAACAGTGAAAGCCACGTCTGGGGCGAAGACGATAAGTGCGAAAAGTGCCCTGCGGTGAGACCTCCCGACGGACATACCCATAACTATCAATGGATAGATAACGGCGACGGTACGCACAAACAGCACTGTCAAAACGACGGCTGTAACGCCCCCGATATCAATAGTGAAAACCACGTCTGGGGCGCAGACGATAAGTGCGGGAAGTGCCCTGCCGTAAAGCCTTCCGCAGACCATACTCACGACTACAAATGGGTGAACAACTGGGACGGCACACACAAACAGCATTGCCAAAACGACGGTTGCGACGCTCCCGATATAAGCATCGGCGAGCACACGTATGCGTCAACGGGCTTAGGCTCGCGTTGCGATAAGTGCGGCGACTTCGAGGCGCCCGAAGGGCACGTGCACGATTATCAATGGAAGGATGACCGGAACAGCAGCACGCACTCTTTATACTGTCAAAACGAGGGCTGCAACTATGCACACCCTTCGTCAAGCATGGAATACCACACGTGGGGCGCAAACGGCATTTGCGATAAGTGCCGCGCCGTAGACGTAACCGTGCATAAGCATAACTTTTTATCCGATTATTATTGCGACGGGGACCTTTACCATTTGCAGAACTGCGACAGCTGTAACGCTGTAACTAACAGCGAGCATAAATTCGTTGACGACGTTTGCAGTATTTGCAGTCATAAAAAGTCGACAATCAGCGGATTGAAGTATGAGGAAAACGAAGACGGACAAAGTTATTCAGTCAAACTTGCAAAGAGTTGGAGCGGTAAGTACGACGAAAATTTAACTAAAATAGTTATCCCGTGTAAGCATATCGGCTTGCCCGTTACCGTAATTTCCGAAGAAGGTTTTAAGGATAATAAATATATTACAAGCGTAGAAATAGCCGGATGCTGCCTGTACAGACAAGAGCATGTAATTATGAGTATAGGCAACAGAGCGTTTTCGGGATGCAGTAAATTAAAAAACGTCGTTATACCTAAGACGGTAGAGAATATCGGGTACGCCGCGTTCAAGGACTGTACGGCTATGACTGATATTACCGTGCCCTATATAGGGAAAAAGGGCGTAGAGATAGGGGATAGCGGATATGTCGACTATGCTAATTTCGGATATATTTTCGGAGCAGACGGTTACAGGGGCAGTTCCACTTATATTCCGTCAACGCTCAAAAATATAGTGGTAACGGGCGGTACGTTTATAGCACCGTACGCGTTCAGCGGTTGTAAAGGAGCTACAAACATAACTCTGCCCGACGGCATAACTTCTATCGGAGAGTGGGCGTTCCCTTCAAGCCTTGCTTCAATAGATATTCCTGACAGCGTAACGTCAATCGGCGCAAACGCGTTCAGGAGTACCAAAATTACAAGCATTGCTCTGCCCGACGGCGTGCAGTCTGTCGAAGCTTCGACGTTCCAGGATTGCAGCGAGCTTGCCGAAATTACGATAGGTAGCGGTATCACAAGTATAGGAACCGACGCGTTTAAAAACTGCAATAAACTTAAAAAAGTATACTATAAGGGCAATTTAGCAGGCTGGTGCGGCGGCATAGACGGACTTGACGGATTAATGGATACGTACCCCGCATTATATATTGATAACAAATTGCTGTCGGGAGAAATTACTATTCCGGACAGCGTGAACAGCATAGTAAACAGCGCTTTCCGCGGCTGCAGTGAAATTACTAAAATTAATATTCACGCAGGCGTAAACAGTATCGGGAATAATGCGTTCGGCTGGTGCTCAAAGCTCAAAAGCATAACGGTAGACGCAAATAACGAGGCTTACGCAAGTCAGGACGGAATACTTTACAATAAAGCCAAAACTAGCTGTATACATATTCCGTCGGCTCTCGCGGGCGAAATTACCGTGCCGTACGGAATAACGACTATAGACTTGTCCGGCACGAAGATAACGGCAGTTAATTTACCCGACAGCATAACGAACGTCAATTTTAGCCGGTGCACAGAGCTTACAAGTGTTACAATTCCCGACAGCGTAAAAATCATCGGTTTTAACGCGTTTAACGAGTGTACTTCGCTTGTAAGTATAATAATCCCCGAAGGCGTTACTAGAATAGAGGACGGCGCGTTCTGGGGCTGCACCTCGCTTAAAAACATAACTATTCCCGACAGCGTTACGAGTATCGGTTCCGATGCGTTCTACGATACGGCCTGGTATAACTCTCAACATAATGGGGTTGTGTATGCGGGTAAAGTTGCTTATAAGTATAAAGGAAGTATAGCGGCAGGCACTTACGCTTCAGTTACTCTTAAAGAGGGCACCAAGGGTATCGCGGACAGAGCATTCGCGGACTTAACGGGATTAGGCAGTATAACAATTTCGGACAGCGTGGAATATATAGGCTCTATGGCGTTCGCTTCCTGCGACAAACTTAACATTATAACTTACAAAGGCACGAAAGCACAGTGGGAGGAAATTTCAAAAAGCAACGTCTGGGACGTCGGTATGCCTGCTTATTTTATAAGCTGTTCTGACGGACACATAAATAATAATTAAAACGTAAATAAAAGCGTTCACGCAAAACCTGCGTGAACGCTTTTTTTGTGCAGGTGTTGACAATAAGGCGGATTTTATATTAAAATGTCTTTATAGCAATAATCGGGAGAACAGGCTTGAAAAATATTGCGATAGTTGAGGACGAGGACAAAGCGGCGGCGCTACTTCAAAGCTATATAGATAAGTACTCTGCGCAGACCGGACAGGAATTTAACGTGGTGCGGTTTAATAACGCAGTCGATT
>JAIDRY010000212.1 GCA_029061465.1 Clostridia bacterium | reverse complement strand
TAACGGGCAAAAAGGTTGATTTATTCCGCGCCCCTTACGGAGACTATGACGACGAGCTTATAAAAACGGCTTCCGAACTCGGTTATTACACCATACAGTGGGACGTTGACAGTCTGGATTGGAAAGACTTATCTGCTTCCGATATTGCCATGCGCGTCATCAACAACGTTAAAAACGGCTCCATTATCCTTATGCACAATAACGGACTTCACACTGCCGAGGCGGTTCCAATTATTTTGGAAACGCTCAAAAACAGGGGATATTCGTTCGTGCCAGTAGGTGAACTTATCTACCGCGAAAACTACGTAATCGACGGTACGGGAATGCAAAAGCCCGTGCAGGCAAGTTAATAACTGGAGGCAATACATGAATTACAACACGGAAAAAAACAACAAGGTCTACATTTACGGCGAAATAGTATCCGAAGCAACGTTTTCACACGAGGTCTACGGAGAAGGATTTTACGAATTTTTCGTAAAGGTAATGCGGCTTTCGGGGCAGGCTGATATTTTGCCCGTAACCGTATCGGAAAGGATTATGACGGAAGATATGCACGTGGGCGGCACGATATGTGCGCTCGGGCAGTTCCGTTCGTACAACAAGCTTGAAGACGGCCGCTCTCGCCTTATGCTCACGGTGTTTATAAGGGAGCTTTTGGAAACCCAGCCGGGGAAAAACCCCAACTCGATAGTGCTTTCGGGCTATATCTGCAAACCGCCCGTATACCGCACGACGCCGTTTAACAGGGAAATTGCGGATTTGCTCATTGCGGTAAACCGCTCGTATAACAAGTCGGACTATATCCCCGCAATCGCCTGGGGCAGAAACGCGCGTTTCGTTCGTAACCTTGCGGTGGGGGATAAGGTGGCTCTGTCGGGCAGAATTCAAAGCCGCGAATATCAGAAAAAACAGCCCGACGAAAGCTTTGTAACAATGACCGCGTACGAGGTTTCCATTTCAAAGCTTGCCGCGTTCGACGACGATTCGGAATTCGACATAGACGAAGAGTTCGACCTCTATTCCGTTCCGCACGCTTACCAAAACAATGAGTAAAAAATATTTGCCGAATTACTCCCCGAAAGGGGAGTTTTTTTCATTTGGGGTTAAACATTTTCACAATAAAAAATAATTTTTTGCGGGTGCGTTAAAAGTTGCAAATTCTCGAAGAAGTACTATAATATTAGCCGAAATGGAAAAAGTTAAAAGAAAAACCGTAAATTTGACTACGGGCAATTTGTGGAAAGTATTGCTGTTATATTCTCTGCCGCTTTTCGGCAGTGCGTTCGTACAGCAGATGTATTCGCTTGTAGACCTTCTCGTCGTCGGCAACTTCGCGGCGGAGGGTGCGCTTGCCGTGGACGCGATAGGCAACGCAACGGTCATTATAAATATTTTGTTTGCGTTTGCATTCGGCGCAAACGGCGGCTGTTCGGTAGTGGTCGCAAGACATTTCGGTGAAGGCAATTACAAAAGCGTGAGGGAAACGGTAAACACAGCCGTCATTGCATATTCTGTGATGTGCGCTTTTATTATGGTGATAGGCTTTTCTCTCGGACACCTGCTTATAGGCGCGTTGGGAGTTCACGGCTCTTACTATGAAGCCTGCCTGCAATATTTCTACATATACGTCGGCTCGCTGCCGTTCGTCTTTATTTACAACCTCGGCTGCGGCGTGTGCTCGGCGCTCGGCGACAGTAAATCGCCCTTTATATTCCTCGTCGTATCTTCCGTATTGAACGTGGGGCTTGACTTTGCTTTCGTTTACGGTCTGCACTGGGACGTTGCGGGCGCGGCGTGGGCTACGCTCATTTCGCAGGGAGTGTCCTGCATACTTACGGTAATAGTCGTTCTCGGCAAACTCCGCTCAATACGGACGGAGGAAAAGCCCGCGTTATTCAGTAAAAGTATTTTAAGAGAACTTGCCGTAACCTCCATACCCATAATATTACAGCAGTCTTTTGTTTCCGTGGGAAACTTTTTCGTCAACCGCTGTATTAACGGACTTGACGACACGGGCGACGCAATAACAGGCTTTACCACCGCGTTCAAAGTAATAGTAATGTGCACTATGAGCACCGTTGCAATGACTAACGGCTTTTCCAACTTCGCTTCGCAGAACAAAGCGGCGGGGGAGTACGGGCGGATAAAAAAGGGCTTTCTTATCATGTGCCTGTATATGGGCGTAGTCTGCGCCGTATTCTTGACGCTGTTTGTAAGCTGTCCCGAATTTTTAACGGGAATATTCATTCAGCAGGAAAAGCTGACGGATGCGGCAATGTCCTATTCCGTAATGTTCTTAACTATCGTTTCGTGCTTCCTGCCCGTGGTCGGGCTTAAAATCCTTGCGGACGGAGCGGTGCGCGGTTGCGGCGGTAACGTTGGTTTTACCGTAAGCACGTTTTCAGACTTAATTTTAAGGGTTGCGCTCGTCTATATTTTCGTAGCAATCGGCTGGGGCTTTGCAAGCGTGTGTTGGGCGTGGGCTATCGGCTGGGTTATAGGCGCGGCTGTCGGCGGCACGTTCTGGCTGTTGATGTTAAAAAAATTCCCCAAAGCAGATGTGCAGGGCACAGAAACGGCTGTCGAAAAATCTGTTTGACATATCGTAATTTAAGGCGTATAATAAAAGAGTAATTCTACTATAAGGTAACAGTAATGAATCCCAATCCTCTTTTTTATATATTCGGCAACGGTATATACGCTTACGGCATTTGTATGGCGGTTGGCATTTTGGCTTGCTTCGCCTTCCTTATGTTCACGATGTGGTACAAAAACTTTAACGAAAAGTCCACGGACGCGGTTCTTATCATAGGTTTATTCGGCACGGCGTTCGGTATCTTTATGGCGATGCTCGTTCAGTCCATACTCAATTTCGCCGCACATCCCGATAAAGGTTTTCAACTTGGCGGAATGACGTTTATGGGCGGACTTATAGGAGGCGTAGGCAGTTTCCTTGCAGTCTGGAACGTGTACGTTTACGTTGTCGGTCCGCGCACGAAATTCCAGTGGCTTTCAAGCAAAGATATGAACGCTACGCTTTCGGACGCGTTGCCGTTTATCCCCATCGGTATAGCAATCGCGCACGCATTCGGACGGCTCGGCTGTCATTTCGCGGGCTGCTGTTACGGCGCTCCCGCAGACTGGGGGCTTCCCGTTGCGGCTAATGATTCTATTTTAAGAATTCCCACCCAGCTTTTCGAAATGTCGTTTTTGTTCCTGCTTGCGGGAGTAATGGCTTTCCTATATTACCGCTATAAATTCAACTATAACTTCGGCGTTTACGGGGTGGCTTACGGTATCTGGCGGTTTATTCTCGAATTCTTCCGCGACGACCCCAGAGGCGCACTTATTCTCGGGTTGCAGCCCTCGCAGTTCTGGAGCATTTTAATGGTGCTGATAGGCGTAGGTTATTTCTTCCTTCAATTCTACGTGCTTAAAAATCTTATGAAGCACCCCGAACTTACTCCACGCGCGGCAAAGGCGGCGGAAGCGTCTCCCGAAGTTGTCGGTGGAGTTCCCGCAGAGGTTACGGAACAAGCACCTGTTGAAGTTGCAGAGCAAGCTCCTATTGAAGAAGCACCCGCCGAGGTTACTGAACAAGCTCCCGTAGAAGAAGCTCCCGCGGAAGAAAAGCCCGAAGTGGAAAAGCCTGAGGAGAAACCGGCTAACAAAAAATCAGAAAATAAATAATAATAATTTACCCGTCTGCGTATAATACGCGGACGGGATTTTTGTAAATTAAAGTAAAAATTTGCGCGGCGCTGTTGAAAATGCGCAAAGTATATGATATAATTTATCCGATAAAAAACAGGGGAGACGGTATGAAAAGTCAAAGCGTAGTAACCGATTTAAGAAGAAAAGTTTTCAAGGCGGTGGCAAAGGTCGCGTACGAATCTGAAAATCCCGCAGGTGATTTGGAGGAAATACCCTTCATAATCACGCCTGACGAGGTTCCCAGATACCGCGAAAGCATTTACCGCGAAAGACAAATCGCTTCCGAGCGCGTCCGTCTTGCAATGGGGCTTTCGCTCCGCCCCGCAAATAAACCCGTACATATAACGTCTGGCGTGGATAAAAGCACTATTGCGGATAAGTATTACGAGCCGCCTTTAATGCAGGTTATCCCCTCGGCTTGCGACGCGTGCCCCGACAACGAATACGTAGTCAGCGACCAGTGCCGCAACTGCGTTTCCCATGCGTGCATTAAAAACTGCCCCAAGGGCGCGGTGTCTATCGTAGGCGGCAGGGCTTTTATCGACCAGTCGAAGTGTATCAAGTGCGGCAAGTGTAAGGCGGCTTGCCCTTACGACGCTATTGCCCACCACGTGCGCCCCTGCGCGGCGGCGTGCGGAGTAAAGGCAATTTCTTCCGACGAATACGGCAGGGCGCATATAAACAACGAAACCTGCGTGGCTTGCGGACAGTGTATGTCCGCGTGCCCTTTCGGCGCCATTGCGGATAAATCTCAGATATTCCAGCTTATTCAGGCAATCAAAAAGGGCGACGAAATAGTCGCCGCCGTAGCGCCCGCTATAATAGGGCAGTTCGGTCCCAAGGTTACCGCGGGCAAACTCAAATCCGCACTGCTTGCGCTCGGGTTCAAGGACGTTTACGAGGTAGCGGTAGGCGCGGACGTCGGCTGTATTGCGGAAGCGCACCACTACGTTAAAAAAGTAACCTCGGGCGAGCTTCCGTTCCTTTTCACAAGCTGCTGTCCCGCGTGGGCGGTGCTCGTCAAATCGCAGTTTCCCGACCTTGCGGGCGAAGTCTCGCAGGAGCTTACGCCAATGGTTGCAACGGCGCGTTCGATTAAAGTCAACCGCCCTAACGCGCGCGTGGTGTTTATAGGCCCGTGTGCGGCTAAAAAGCTTGAAGCATCGCGCCGCACTATCAGAAGCTACGTTGACTTCGTTATAACGTTTGAAGAGCTTGCGGGTATGTTCGACGCAAAGGAACTGAAATTGGAAGAGCTTGAGGAGCTTCCCGTACACTTCGAGGCGACGGGCGCGGGGCGCGGCTATGCATGCGCGGGCGGAGTTGCAAGCGCAATAGAGAGCTGTATCAACGAATATTACCCCGATACCGAGGTTAAAATTCAACACGCAGAGGGGCTTTCGGAGTGTAAAAAGGTTTTAACGCTTGCAAAGGCGGGCAAGCTCAACGGATATATGATTGAAGGAATGGGATGCCCCGGCGGCTGCGTTGCGGGCGTGGGCACGATAATTCCACCCGAGCGGGCAAAAATCGTAGTAGAGCAAACCGTCAAATCCAGTGCGGAGAAAATTCCGCCCAAGGAAATGGAGGATTTGGCAAAAAAGCTTAACAAGATGAACTGATACTAAGCCCTGCCGAGTGCGGGGCTTAAAAGTTTTAAATACGGCAATACTTATATTATGTACGATATAGCAATTATAGGCGGAGGGCCTGCGGGTGTGTCCGCGGCAATCAACGCAAAAGTTAAGAACAAAAATTTCATATGGTTTTCAAGTAAAGCCGTTTCCGAAAAGGTTGCAAAGGCGGAGCTTATAAAAAACTATCCCGGGCTTCCGTCCGTTACGGGCGCCGAGCTTGGCTGGACTTTTATTAACCATTGCGAAAGCTTAGGCATAGCAATGCGCGAGGAAGTGATAACGGGCGTGTATGACACGGGCGGCAAATTCACTTTGCTTGCGGGCGATAAGGACTACGAGGCGAAAACGGTAATACTGTGCCTCGGCGTGCAGACGGTCAAGCCGATAGAGGGCGAGGAAGAGTTTTTGGGCAGAGGTGTAAGCTATTGCGCCACGTGCGACGGCAATCTCTATAAGGGCAAAACAATAGCGATTTTCGCAACGGATAAAATTTTCGAGCACGAGATAGAATATCTTTGCTCGCTTGCGGGAAAGGCTTACGTAATTCCGCTGTATAAAAACGCAAACCTTACCGCCGCAAACGCTGAAATAATTATGAAAACGCCGCTCAAAATATCAGGCGGTATGCGCGTGGAAGAGGTAATTTTCAAGGACGGAAAAATATCCGTGGACGGAGTATTCGTACTCCGCGCTTCGGTTGCGCCCTCAACCCTTGTGCACGGACTTCAAACGGAGGACGGACATATTTCCGTAAACAGAAAGTTTGAAACGAACATTGCGGGAATATTTGCGGCGGGCGACTGCACGGGCAGACCATACCAGTATATAAAAGCCGCGGGAGAGGGCAATGCCGCCGTACACTTTGCCGAAGAATATCTGGCAGGCAAACAGTAAGGGGTTGCGTTCAAATTAATTAACTGTTATAATGGTGCATATGATAATTTATAAAAATATTAAAAGAGGTGGATTATGCCTGATTGGGTAGTGTATCTTTTAAGAATTTTGTTGGCGATAGGGCTCGGCTTTATTATGGGCGTGGAGCGCAGGCTAAGGCTTAAAGTCGCGGGTATCCGCACGCACGTTATAGTTGCGGCGGGCGCGTGTCTGTTTATGTTGGTTTCCAAGCACGGTTTCAACGATTCAAACCAGTTCGACGCGTCGCGTATAGCCTCGCAGGTGGTTACGGGCATAAGCTTTATCGGCGCGGGTATGATTATGCACAGACAGCAGGCTGTTCACGGTCTTACTTCCGCGGCGGGCATATGGCTTACTGCGGCTATCGGAATGGCGGCGGGCGCAGGACTGTACATAATAGCTTCGGGCGCGACCGTCCTCATTATAGCCGTTCAGCTTATACTGCACATACCTTGCCGTCTCTTTATCGAAAGGCATATCAACGCAATCAGGATTGTATTTAAAAGCAATGAAGAGGACTGCCACGAAAAGGTAAAACAGCTTTTCGGTGTAAAGAGCTTTAACGAAGTAAAGGCGGAAAGGCTTGATAATGAGCTTGTATTCAACGCGGTTATACATACTTATTCATCTTATAACGACGAGTTTATCCGCAACGCGCTCAATGAAAATCCCTTTATCATTTCAATAGAACAATCGGGAGCAACTGCTTAAATAACTTATGAAATTTACTGAAATTACCGTACATACGACGACGGAGGTCAGCGAACTCGTCGCGGATATTATGTGGCGCTATACCAATTACGGCGTAGCCATATCGGACGTCAAGGACGTCATAGCCCTGCAAAACGACAAGGTTATGTACTGGGACTATATGGATGAAAGCCTTTTAAACGAAAGGCGAGACGTTTTAGTCAAAGCCTTTGTTCCCAAAGAGGAAGCAGAAACCACGCTTCCTCAAATCCGCGCTGATTTGGAAGAGCTAAACGCTAACTGCACAGAGTTTGCATACGCAGGCTCGCTGGAAGTCAACTGCCGCGAGGTCGAGGGCGACGACTGGCTTGAAATCTGGCGCAAGCATTTCCGTCCCATTCACGTCGGCGAAAGGGTAGTTATCGTACCCGAGTGGATTAAATACGAAAAATCCGAAAACGAGGTTATAGTCAAGCTTGACAGCAATATGGCTTTCGGCACGGGCGAGCACGAAACGACTTCTATGTGCTTAAAGCTGTTGCAAAAGTATTTAAATGCGGATGATACCTGCATAGACGTGGGCTGCGGAAGCGGAATTTTAGGCATAGCGGCGGCTAAGCTCGGCGCAAAACTTTGCTATCTTACGGATATTGACACTATCGCGGTTGACAGCGCAAAGCACAACTGTGAAAATAACGGCGTTGCGGAATTAACGGTTGTGGCTCATTCCGACCTTTTAAACGACGCAAATATCAAGGGCGATATTATGCTTGCAAATATCACGGGTGAAATACTTTGCCGCCTTGCGCCGTCCATTCCCAAAAATCTTAAAAAGGGCGGCACGCTTATTTTGAGCGGAATTATAGAAAGCCGCCTTGAAATGGTAATTTCCGCCTTCACCGCGCAGGGACTTACTTTGACAGAGCAAATTCGGGAGGGCGAGTGGTACGCGCTTGCTTTTAAACTATGAGCGCACCCAAAAGATTTTTTATAGACAGCGCCCCCGCAGGTAACGAAGTTTATATCGAGGGCGAGGAATTTATCCACGCAAAAACCGTACTCAGAATTGAAGAGGGTGCGGAAATAATTTTGCTTGATAATAGCGGCAAGGAATATACGGCAATCGTTGCAAAAGTTGAAAAGCACAGACTTCTTGCGCATATCACGGGCGAAAGGCAGGGCGATAAAGAACCGCAAACGCCCATTTATCTTTTGTGCGGAGCGTTAAAGGGCGATAAAACCGAGCTTATCGTGCAAAAGGCAACCGAGCTCGGCGTATCTAAAATAGGTGTTTTTTCGTCGGAGTACTGTTCGGCGTATATGAACGAAAACAAATTAGAGCGGCTTAAAAAGGTTGCTCGCGAGGCGGCAAAGCAGTGTCAGCGTTCGCGTGCGCCCGAAATAGTTTATTTCGATAATTTTAAAGCCGCGCTGCTCTCTGCAGACGACTATAAAAACAAACTGTTCGCGTGCGAGTTTTTAAAAACTTCTGACGGGGAAATAAGCAATATAAACGGCTCGGTCGCGGTGGTCGTCGGAAGCGAGGGCGGCTTTTCGGAAAAGGAATATAATTTAGCCAAGGACGAGGGATATACAGGAATATCCCTCGGTAAACGCATACTGCGTGCGGAAACGGCGGCTATAGCGGTTTGTACGCTGTGCGCGTACTTTACGGGCGAGCTCAAATGAAGGCGGTAGTTTTTACCCTCGGCTGTAAGGTAAACGAGGTCGAAAGCGCTTCCATAATGTCGTCGCTTGAAAAAATGGGGTTCGAGGTTTCGGACAAGCTTGGGTATGCGGATATTTATATTTTAAATACCTGCGCCGTTACGCGCGAGGCCGAAAAAAAGAGCCGTCAGCTCGTTACCCGCGCAAGGAAATTTAACCCCGACGCGGACGTAATGGTTTGCGGCTGCGCTTCGGAAAAGGACAAAGCGGCGTATGTCGAAAAGGGAGTAACCTTCGTCACGGGCGCACAGAGAAAGCGCGAGGTTATTAACGCCGTCGCAAGATTGTATTCACTTGCGGACGTCGGACTTTTATTTCCCAAACAGACAAAAACCCGCGCGTTTATTAAGATACAGGACGGCTGCAATAACTTCTGCTCGTACTGCGTAATTCCCTATTTAAGGGGCAGAGAGCGTTCGCGCAGTATCGACGACATTTTAAACGAAATAAATCTTACCGACAGTCCCGAAATCGTTTTAAACGGCATCAATATTTCCTCGTATAACTGCGGCGGCGCGGGGCTTGACGGTCTTATCACCGCGTTAAAGGGTGTGCAAAAGCGCGTGCGCCTCGGCTCGCTCGAATGTAATATAATTACCGAAGAACTGCTGTCGGCTTTAAAGCAATTATACGACTTTGCTCCGCAGTTTCATCTGTCGTTGCAGAGCGGCTCGACTGCCGTTTTGAAGTCTATGAACAGACACTACACGCGTGAGGAATATCTGGACAAGTGCGCACTTATTTATAAGTACTTCCCCGATGCGGCAATCACTACGGATATAATCGCGGGCTTTGCCACGGAAACGGAGGAGGACTTTTTGCAAAGTCTTTCCATAATAAAGGAGGCGGGATTTGCCCGCGTCCACGCTTTTGCTTTTTCCCCGCGCGAGGGGACGGTTGCGTTCAAATTAAAGGACCTGCCGCCCGCCGTTAAATCGGAAAGACTGCACAGACTTCTTTCCGCGGGCGAGAATGCGGCAAAAGAGTATATATCGCGCTTTATCGGCAAAACTCTCGAATTTATTGCCGAGGAAGAAGAGGACGGATATATCACGGGCTATACCGGTAACTATATTAAAATTTACCTGCCCGAAAAGATTTCGGCGGGAAAGAAATACGGAATAGTGATTAAAGAGCTATTCAGGGACGGTGCGCTTGCAGAGCGGATTTAAGGATAAAATTAAATATTTCGTTTCCGAAAGCGTGCGCCCGCGGACTGTTAAGGAATACTCCGCAGTCTTTTTGCGCGGTCTTAAAGCAAACGAAAATCCTCTTTCGGATAAAACGCCGCGTTCGCGCGTGCCCTGGCTGTATCTGCGCGTGCTCGCGTTCGGCTTCATACTGTTTGCAATAGTTCTTACGGCTTTTCGTCTTTGTTACGGCGCAACGGATTTTATGTCAACCATATTCTACGGCGCGCTGTTTTTCAACGTTGCAACCTTAGTATTTTTCTACGAGCTGTACCCCGAAAGCGATTTAAGCCTTTTATTGCTTTTACTTACCGTGCTTGTCGGCGGAGCAATTTCAAACTTTATCATTTCCCTCGGATACGAGTTTATTTACAGCGACCCGTTTATGTCAAGGCCGTGGATTTCGCTTATCTGGACTGCGTTTTCGGAAGAATTTGCAAAGGGCGCGGTTGCGATAACCGCGGTAGTGCTTTTAAAAAACAAAAATCCGTTTTATTGTTTTTTAATAGGCTTTGCGGTAGGTACGGGATATTCGTATCTTGAAGATATCGGATATATCTATAATTACGCTGGCGGACGGCATTACGAGTGGGCTGTATTAATGTCAATCGGGCGCGGACTGTCGTGCGCGTTTTCCCACGCACCTTGGACGGGGCTTATTTGCTGGGCTTTTGCTAAATTCAAAAAACCGTTTATTAACTTCCGTTTTTACGCGGTAGTGCTTGCCTGCATGGTGCTGCACTACTTTGCGGATATACCTTTCTTTGCAAAAGGGTTCGAGTTTTTAAAAGGTCTCAACTTCGGCTGGCTGATAGAGGCGGCAGTAGTCGGTTCGATAATTGCACTCCAATACTTTGCATTGAGAAATCCCGATAAAGGCGAACGTCAGACGCCAATACCCGTTCCGCAAACGTCTTTGACCGGCGGGCAAAAGTTTAACCATGCGGCAAATGTAACCGCACTTTTATGTGCCGTTGCGGTAAGCGCGGCGGCCCTTGTCGGCTGTGCGCTCGATATAGGTGAAAAGTACGGCTATGACGAGCTTTACGGCGAGGAAAGCTTTATCGCACTTGTACAGGCGGGAAGCGTTATAAAAGCCGACTGGGAAAGGGAGTATGACGAAACTGCCGAAAATTATATTCAGATTATAAAGGACGGCAAACAGGTTCGCGCCGTACAAAAAGAAGTTGAGGAAGAAAGGGAGTATTACTATTACTACGAAACTGTTGAAAGCGGCGAAATGGTTTTGACGAATATTGCCGCCAAGGTTGACGGAAAAGTGTATTACTGCGAAAAGCTCCTTATTTACGAAGACTATTATATGCGCTTGTACGGCTACCCGAACCGCGTGGACTATATCCCCGACGACCCGCCCGAAGAACCCGTCGAGCCGATAGAACCGGAAGAGCCGGTTGAACCCGTAGAACCCGAAGAGCCTGTCGAGCCGCCCAAGCTTTTAAAGACGGTAATTTATTACCCCGTCGATGATTTTTCATATTCGTACGATATTGAAAAGGGTTGCTTTTTAATAAGGCAAACCGAGCCCGTTTTCCACGGCTTAACAGCGGTAATAGTTATTCCTTCACTTATAGGCGCAATTTCCGTAGGCGGCGTTACGGCTACAATAGTTTTAAAAAAGAAATCGAGGAAGGCTAAAAATGATTGATAAAAACTGTATTTTCTGTAAGATAATATCGGGTGAAATTCCTTCGCAAAAGGTGTACGAGGACGAAAAAATGCTCGTATTTAAAGATATCGAGCCCAAGGCAAAGGTGCATTTGCTTGCAATAGCAAAGGACCACTTTAAGCTTTTGTCGGATATGGACGAAAGCAGAGCCGAGCTTGTCAAATATATGCTTTTAAAAATCCCCGCCATTGCCAAAGAAAACGGCTGTGAAAAGGGCTACCGCCTCGTGATAAATCAGGGCGAGGACGCGGGGCAGACCGTGTTCCACCTGCATATTCATATCCTCGGCGGCGAGATTTTACCTTGGTAAAAAGAAATTAACACCCACACTTTACGGTGTGTTTCCCGGGGATAAACAGTAATTTAACATAAGGTTTTACAATATGAAATTCCAGACGTTTGGCAACAAAAATAATAAAGCGGTTTTGCTAATTCATACGTTGTTTACGAGTTCGGATTTTTTTGCGCCTGTAACACAGTTCCTTGCAAAGGACTATTTTGTTATCGTTCCTACGTTGTCGGGGCATTATGAAAATTCCACGTTTATATCGACTGAAGATGAAATTAGACAAATTAAAGAGTTCCTGTCCGAAAACAATGTTGTATCCCTTTATGCGGTTGCGGGTTTTTCTTTGGGTGGAAATATCGCTTACGAGTTCTTTTGTAATAATGCCGTAATGACTGAAAAAGCAGTGATAGATAGCGCTCCGCTATTCAATTTTCCGAAATTTATAAAAAAACATTTCCTTAAAAATTATACTAAATGCTTAAACAGAATTAAATCTGGCGAATATGATACTGCCAGAGAATTAAACAAACACTTTAACGGTATGGGGGAATATCAAAAAGATATTGCGCCTATTGTTTCGCAGGAAAGTTTGAACAGCCTTGTAGAAAGTTGTTACAACATAAAAGTTTATAAATTATCTCGGGATGTACGGAACAAAGTTACGTTTATCTACGGCAGTAAGGATATAGCCCGACTTTGCAAGGGACGGTTAAAAAAGTATCATATACACAAAATGAAAGGTTATGGACATTGTGGGTTTTATCGGGAAAATCCCGTCGAATGGGCTAAACAATTTATTCTATAAAGTAAGATAAATTTCAATTTATCGTTTTAACGGCTATATTTTTCCATAAGAAACTCTTTAAAAAACCCACCCTTTGCAAAGGGTGGGTTTTTATTAATTATTTTCACATATTTTTCTTGCGGCGTCTATTACTTTTTCACGCAGGGAGGGAGGGTCTAAAACGGTTATCCCGCCGCCGAAGCCTAAAATTTTGTTTATTAAAATCTCGTCGTCGGGCAGGGTAATGTTCGCGCAAAAGCCTTTGCCGTACGGCTCTATGTTGTCAATGCCAAGCCATTCCTCGGCGTCGGCAAGACAGCTTTTGTCAATTTTTAAAGTTACGTTCACGGGGTTGTCGTTCATCAGAGTAAAATCCAGGTACACGTCGTCGCGCGTAAATTCACGTTTTTTAAAGGTCTTGCCCGTGAACTCGGCTGATTTAATTCTGCCTATCTTAAACAGGCGGAAGCTCTGTTTATTATGGCAGAACCCCCACACGTACCACACGTTCAGTTTGAAAACGAGCACGTGCGGGTCGATAACGCGTTTCGAGTGTTCGCCGCTACGCGATATGTAATCTATCAAAATCGATTCGCAGTCGTTCACGGCTTTTTCACACACGCGCATTTTTTCGGTAAACTTCCCGCTTCCCGCCCAGGTGCCGCCGTCCACAATTACGTTTCCGCACACGGACGTATCAAGCTTTTCGTATTTTTGACGGCTTTCAAGCTTTTCCTTTGCGTTTATAACGTTTTCGTCGTCTATCTGCGAGGACATAGCGTCCAGCGCGTTTATTGTAACTGCATATTCTTCCTTAGTAAAGTAACCTGTCGGCAGACGGTAGGTGTCGGCAATGGTAAGTCCGCCGTACCGTCCGCGTTCAACGTTTATAGGCACGCCGCAGGTGATAAGTTCTTCCACGTATCTGTACACGCTGCGCACCGATACTTCATACCGCCTTGCAATTTCCGCGGCGGTAATTTTTCTTTTCTGCAACAAAAGCATTAAAATTTTGAGCATTACGTTGTATTTCAAGGTTCTAATCCTCCCCGAGGCGCATAATATAAGATTGAAAAAAATTTTTTAAAATTTATAGAAAAATTTTATCATATATGACAATATATGTCAACTATTATGGCTATAATTGAGCTTGTAAAATACAGGAGGAACAAAAAATGAACTTTACAGCATATATTGAAAGACAGAAAGGACTAATAAGAAGCCGCCACGAGGGGGATACGTTTCTCTTGCAGAAAGGGGAAGTAATCCCCGTGAGCAACAGCGAAAAGCTGTTTGCCGAGCTTGAAAAATCAAGGGGGTTAAACACCTTGGAGCGTGCGGCTTACGGGAGGGCTGTATGATTGAATACTTAAAAAAAGCCGTCGTCATAACGGCGGCTTGCTTCGCCGTTATGGCTACGGTGGTTACTCTGTTTTAAAAATTCCCCTTGCGATAACCGCAAGGGGAAATGTTTATTTTACTACTTTTTTCTCTATCAAGGCGATAATTCCGTACATACCGCCCGCAAGCACGCATAAAACTACAATCGAGGTCATTACGAGGTCGAGATTTAATACCTGCCGCCCGTAGTTAATCATATTGCCGAGACCCGCTCTTGACGAAATATATTCGCCCATAACCGAGCCTATCCAGGCAAGCCCCACGGCAACCTTCAACGTATTCATAAGCGCGGGCAGGGAGGAGGGGATTATCAGCTTTATAAGCGTTACCGCCTTGTTTGCGCCCATAGATTTCATTAAAAGCAGCTTGGTAGGGTCTACCGCCATAAATCCCGCAAGAGTGTTCATAATGCACACTATAACGGCGACAATTACGGTCATAAAGATAATCGACGTGTAGCCCGTGCCAATCCATATAATTATCATCGGGCCCAAAGCAATTTTTGGCAGCGAGTTCAGAACCACTATATAGGGCTCTAAAACTTTGCTTATAGTATCGTTTGCCCAAAGAATTATCGCAACCGCATACCCGAGCACCACCGCAATTATAAACCCGACAAGCGTTTCCATAAGCGTTACGCCTACGTTGTAGAACAGCGAGCCGTCGCCTGAAAGAGAAGCTAACGTTATACAAATGCGCGAGGGCGAGCTGGTGATAAACGGGTCGATAACTTCTGTGTAAGCGCACAGCTCCCATATGCCGAGTATCGCAAGAAGGATAAGCGCGCGCGATACGTGCACCGTAATTTTATTGTTTCTTATTTTTCTCAGATACGCGATATGTTCGCGGGAGAGGTGTGTATTCTTGTTTTTCATATGTTAAAATCCTAAATAAATTAAATGCCCAACTCCTTCCTTAAAATTTCGAAAGTAGTTGAAAAGCTGCCGCATTCCCTGCGCAATTTGGGGCTGCCGTCGCCGAAGTCTATCGCGTGCTCCGCAACGACGGTCGCGGGACGCGCGGACAGGACGACTACCTTGTCTGAAAGCGCTATTGCCTCGGAAATATCGTGCGTAACTAAAAGCGCTGTCTTTTTTTCGCTCTTAATTATTCCCTGAACGTCGTCGCACACTTCAAGCCTCGTCTGGTAGTCCAGCGCGGAAAAGGGTTCGTCTAAAAGCAAAATTTCCGGCTCGGCGGCAAGGGTGCGTATAAGCGCAACTCTCTGGCGCATACCGCCCGACAGCTGGTTGGGCCTTTTTTTCAGAAAGTCTTTAAGCCCGTACTTTTCGGCAAGCAGAATTGCTTTTTCACGCATCTGAGGCGTGTTGCGCTTTTTAACCTCCAAGGGCAAAAATATATTTTGCTCGACGGTGCGCCACTCGAACAGCGCGTCGCGTTGCAACATATATCCAAATTCTTTCGTGCCCCTTATTATCTCGCCCGACGACGGGGAGAGTATCCCCGCCGCAAGCGATAAAAGCGTTGTCTTGCCGCAGCCCGACGGTCCTATGACCGACACGAACTGTCCGTTTTCCACGGTAAAGTTCATGTCCTTTACGGCAGTGGTTTCACCTTCCGGCGTGTGGTAGGTGTAGAAAACGTTTTTAAATTCAAGCATAATTATTTCGCGTAGACTTCTTTATACACCTTGTCTGCGGAATCGGTTAATACCATTGACGAGAATTCCACTCTCTTTTCAAGCTCGCCCGCAAGCTCTATAACGTCCTGCAGCTTATTGAAAGCGCTCTCTTTCATAGCCATGTTAGTAACCCACGCGTCAATCTTTTTATAGCTCTCGACCGAGGTTTTCAAGCTGTCTTTGCTCGTGCCCGTAAAGTAGGGGACGAGGTAGTCGGCAACGGTGTCGGCGTCGGTTTCATTTACGTATTTAACGGCTTTGGTTACGGCGCGTAAAAGTCCTTCAATCTTGTCGCCGTTTGATTTAATATAGCTTTCCTTTGCGGAAAAACAGGTGTAGGGTATTTCGCCCGATTCCTGCCCGACGGAAGCTACAATATATCCCTTGCCCTGCTTCTCGTATTCGGAAGCGGTGGGCTCGAACATAGTGCAGTATTCGGCAACGCCGCCCTCGAACGCCGCGGTCATAGTGGAAAACTCTACGTCGTAGTTAAGTATGCTTTCGACTTTAAGCGTCTTTAAAACGTATTCGAAGGTCATTGCGGGAACGCCGCCGCGTCTGCCTGCAAGCACTTCTTTGCCCGCAAGATTGCTCCACTTGAAGTCGGGTTCTTTAACTCTGCCGACGAGGAAGCTACCGTCGCGCTTGGTAAGCTGTCCGAACACCTTGGGCGCGTCCTTGCTTCCGCCGAGGTTTACGTATATAGCCGCTTCGGGGCCGCAGAAGCCTACGTCCGCACTGCCCGAAATTACGGCAGCCATAGTGCTGTCCGCACCGCCGCCGTTGGTCAGTTCTATCTCAATACCTTCGTCCTCGAAATATCCCAGCGCTTCCGCAAGATATAAAGGAGCGTAGAATACCGAGTGGGTAACTTCGTTTATTCTTATAAGTTTAGTTGTTTTTGCGCAGCCCGTTGCGGCAAAGGGAATTGCAAACGCAAGGCAAAGCGCAAATATGCAGCAAATTAATTTCTTTTTCAAAATAAGTAATTTTACTCCTTAAAAATTTGATAATACATTTTATGCCGCTTGCATTTGCGTTTGACAACGCGCTTTGATTGACAACCCGCTTTTAAAAGTATAAAATGATATACAGTATATATTGAGGATAAAATTTATGCTTGAAAAAACATATAACCCCAAACAATTCGAGGACAAGCTCTATAAGGAGTGGGAAGAGAGCGGCTGCTTTAAAGCGGTAAGGGACGACAATAAAGTTCCGTTCACCGTTATGATGCCGCCTCCCAATATTACGGGTCAGCTTCATATGGGACACGCAATGGACGAGACCTTGCAGGATACCATAGTAAGGTTTAAGCGTATGCAGGGCTATTGCGCGCTTTGGCTGCCCGGTACCGACCACGCGTCTATTGCAACCGAAGTTAAAATCGTCGAGCAGATGAAGAAAGAGGGTTTATCCAAAGAAAGTCTCGGGCGTGAAGGTTTTTTAAAGCGCGCGTGGGAGTGGAAAGACAAGTATGCGGGAAGAATAGTCGAGCAGCTCAAAAAACTCGGTTCGTCCTGCGACTGGTCGCGCCTTACCTTTACTATGGACGAAAAGTGTTCAAAAGCGGTAAGGGAAGTTTTCGTAAACCTCTATAATAAAAAACTTATTTACAGGGGGAGCCGTATAATAAACTGGTGCCCCTGTTGTAAGACCGGTATTTCCGACGTCGAAGTCGTTTACTCGGAAGAAAACGGCAATTTCTGGCATATAAACTATCCCGTCGAGGGCGAAAACGTAAGTCTGGAAGTTGCAACCACCCGCCCCGAAACTATGTTCGGCGACACCGCGGTTGCGGTAAATCCCGAAGACAAGAGATATAAACACCTTATCGGTAAAAACGTAATTTTACCTGTTGTCGGCAAGGCTATTCCCATAGTCGGCGACGAACACGCGGATATGGAATTCGGCACGGGCTGCGTTAAAATCACGCCCGCGCACGACCCCAACGACTTCGAAGTAGGGCTTAGGCACAATCTGCCCGTGGTCCGCGTTATGAACGACGACGGCACTATGAACGAGCTTGCGGGCAAATACGCAGGACTTGACAGATACGAGTGCAGAAAGCGCTTAGTCGAGGATTTAAAGGCGGAGGGCGCTCTCGTCAAAATTCAGCCCCACGTTCACAACGTTGGACATTGTTATCGTTGCGGCTCGACGGTAGAGCCAATCGTTTCAAAACAGTGGTTCGTTAAAATGGAAAAGCTTGCCCGCCCCGCAATAGACGCGGTTACGGATAAGAAAATTTCATTCGTTCCCGAAAGGTTTGCAAAAATTTATTATAACTGGATGGAGAACGTCAAGGACTGGTGCATTTCCCGTCAGCTCTGGTGGGGACACCGCATACCCGTGTGGTACTGCGCCGACTGCGGCAAGGAAATCTGCCTTAAAGACGACCCCAAGACCTGCCCGAACTGCGGAAGTAAAAATCTTTCTCAGGACGAGGACGTTCTTGATACGTGGTTCTCGTCGGCGCTGTGGCCGTTTTCCACGCTCGGCTTCCCTGACGACACTTCGGATTTGGAATATTTCTATCCCGGCGACGTGCTCGTTACCGGTTACGACATAATCTTCTTCTGGGTTGCCAGAATGATTTTCTCGGGGCTCGAGCATATGCGCAAAGTGCCTTTCCGCGACGTGTTAATTCACGGACTTGTGCGCGACGAAAAGGGCGTGAAGATGTCAAAGTCTTTGGGCAACGGAGTAGACCCCATTGAAGTAATAGACAAATACGGTGCGGACAGTCTGCGCTTTTCGCTGTTGCAGGGCGTCGCCCCCGGCAACGATACGCGCTATTCCGACGCTAAGGTCGAAGCGTGCCGCAACTTTATGAATAAAATATGGAACGCAAGCCGTTTCGTAATTATGAGCGCGGAGGGGGCTAAGATAAGGCCTCTGGAGGAGGTAAAGCTCTCTCACGCTGATAAGTGGATTATTTCCCGCTTGCAGGCGGCAATCCGCGACGTTACGCTCACTTTAAATAAGTTCGAGTTCGGTATAGCCTGCCAGATAATGTATGACTTTATGTGGTCGGATTTCTGCGACTGGTATATCGAGCTTGTTAAGCCCGCTTTGAAATCGGACGACGCGGCAAAGCGCGACGGCGCTCTTTCGGTGCTGACGTTCGTGCTTGAAAACGCGTTAAAGCTTCTGCACCCGTTCATACCTTTCATCACCGACGAAATTTACAGAAATCTGCCGGGTACCGAGGGCACTATAATGACTCAGGAATTCCCCCGATATAATTCCCGCCGCGCATATAAAAAGGACGCGGACAGCTTCGGCGGCGTTATGGAATTGATAAAGTCCGTCCGCGCGGTTAAAACCGAGCTTGACTGCCCTCCGTCGAGAAAGGTAAGCCTCTATATCGTTACCGAGGCAAAGCGCCTTATCACGGCAAACGCGGACAGCATTTTAAAGCTTGCAGGCGCAAAGGAAATTCATTTTATTTCCTCACCCGCGGAGGCAGGCGAAAAGACCGTTACCAAGGTTCTTTCCATAGGTACCATATTTATCCCTATGGGCGAGCTTGTCGATTTGGAAAAGGAAAAGGCAAGGCTTGAAGCCGAGCTTGAAAAGGTTACAGATGAAATACGCCGCGCCGACGGCAAGCTCAACAATCAGGGCTTCGTTGCAAAGGCGCCCAAAAAGCTCGTTGACGAGGAGCGCGCAAAATTAGATAAATATATCGTTATGCGCGAAAAGCTCTTAAACCAGCTTAAAACACTTTAAGGTGAAGTATGAAGAAAAAGACTAAAAACGCCGCAAAGCGTGCGGCTAAAAAGCACCCTAAACTCTTTATTGCCTTAACCGTAATTTTAGTAATTGTAATAATTGCGGTAGTAATTGTCTTCGCCGTTCGTCCCGATTTTGCACATAAATTAGAACTTAACGACCATAAGTGGAGCGGGTGGACTGAAGTACCTGCAACCTGCGGCAAAGACGGCATACAAACCCGCGGGTGCAGGTGGTGCGACGAGGTTGAAACGGAAGTTATCCCCGCCACGGGCAAAC
The DNA here is from genome assembly GCA_029061465.1 of Clostridia bacterium. Lineage (GTDB taxonomy): Bacteria > Bacillota > Clostridia > Christensenellales > Borkfalkiaceae > Coproplasma. The sequence goes on along the minus strand of JAIDRY010000212.1, from coordinate 2,687 downwards.
ACACTTGGGGCGATTGGAAAACCGAGCAGGAAGCTACTTGCAACGAGGACGGCAAAAAGGAACGTACTTGCAGTAATTGTCATATAAAGGATGAAGATACTATTTCCGCAACGGGTGAACACGCTTGGGGCGAGTGGAAAACCGTCAAGGAAGCCACCTGCGGCGACGACGGTTCACAATCGCGCGTATGTTCCGTATGTAAAGAGAAACAGTCGGAAGTAATTAGCGCCACCGGCAATCACGCCTGGGGTGAGTGGAAAACCGTCGAGGAAGCTGTCTGCGGTAAGGACGGAATAAGAGAACGCACTTGCGAAGTTTGTCACAAAACGGAAGAAGAGTCAATCTCCGCACTCGGTGGGCACAGTTGGGGTGAATGGACTACCGTCAAGCAAGCAACCTGCGGAGAGGACGGTAAAAAGGAACGCGAGTGCGCCGTTTGTCATATAAAGGAAGAAGAGACCATTACCGCCACGGGCGAGCATAAGCTCGGCGCCGACGGAGTTTGCACGGTATGCGGCTACGGAGAAAATTCAAGTACGCCGGGCACTTTGGAAGAGGTTGCAAAATCCGAGCTTTCAATTCACTTCTTAGAGCTTGGCAACAAATACACGGGCGACTGCACGCTTATAAAATACGGTAATACCGAAGTGCTTATCGATGCAGGTTCGCGCAATGACAGTGCGGTAACTATAAAAAAATACGTCGACAAATATTGCACGGACGGTGTGTTGGAATACGTCATTGCAACGCACGCCCATCAGGACCACATTGCGGGCTTTGTGGGTAACGCGTCAGGCAGTACACGCACGGGTATACTTTACCAGTACAAGGTAGGTACGCTCATTCAGTTTGCCGGCACTAATTCGAGTACTAAAATTTATAAAGACTACTGTACCGCAGTGGAATACGCGAAGGCGGAACCCCGCGGAACGACCGTCTATACCGCAAAGCAGTGCTGGTATGAAACGGACGGAGCTAAAAAGCAGTATTTCCTCGACGACGAAAATAAAGTTTCGTTAAATATTCTCTATCAAAGATATTACGACGAAAAGACGAGTGACGAGAACGATTATTCCGTCTGCGTGCTTTTGACGCAGGTTACCGCAAACAAGACTTACAATTATCTGTTCACCGGTGATTTGGAAGAGAAGGGAGAAAGCAGTCTTGTCGACAGCAATAATCTTCCCGAAGTCGAGCTTTTCAAGGGCGGGCATCACGGCAGTTATACGGCTACTACCGCAAAGCTTTTAAAGGTAATCAAGCCCAAAAACGTTGCGGTTTGCTGTTGCTGCGGAACTACGGAATACACTTCAAATATTCAGAATACTTTTCCCGCGCAAGCGTTCTTAGACAGAGTTGCAAAGTATACTGAAAATATTTACTGTACTACGCTTATAACCGATTATAGCGCAGGTAAGTATACTTCTATGAACGGCAATATAGTTTTCTATACGCTAAACGGCAAACTGAAACTTTATTGCTCGAATAACGATATAATATTAAAGGACACCGATTGGTTCAAAGCTAACCGAGTCTGGAATACGTAAGATAACCGCCCCGTACGGGGCGGCTGTTTTATTTAGGGGGCTTTATGCGGTTTTACAAAATGCACGGCGCGGGTAACGACTATATCTATTTCGACTGTATGCACCGGGAAATAGAAAATCCGGAAAAGCTTTCAATACGACTTTCTGACAGACATTTTTCTATCGGCGGAGACGGAATTATTTTGCTTTGTCCTTCGGATAAAGCCGATGTAAAGATGCGTATGTTCAATGCGGACGGCTCGGAAGGGAAGATGTGCGGCAACGGCATTAGAAGTCTTGGCAAGCTTGCGCATATGCTTGGTTACGTAAAAGGCAATACGTGTCGGGTGGAAACGCTCTCCGGCATAAAAACGTTGCAATACATTTTCTGGAAGGGCGGCAAGGTTGAAAGCGTTAAGGTGGATATGGACGAACCCGAACTGAACGGCGAAAAAATTCCATCAACTTTTAAGGGTGAAAGGGTAGTATCCGCACCTATGACGGTCGGCGGAATAGAATATAAGATAACTCTCGTATCTATGGGCAACCCTCATTGCGTCGTGTTTACCGACCCAGACACGCTGGATATCGGAAAGGTTGGAATACTCTTTGAAAACGCTCCCGAATTCCCCGACGGAATTAATACCGAATTTGTAAAGGTAACGGGCGAAAACGAGCTTAAAATGCGCGTATGGGAGAGGGGAAGCGGAGAGACGCTTGCCTGCGGTACGGGCGCGTGCGCCGCCGCCGTTGCGGCTGTTTTAAACGGACTTTGCCGCGCGGATAAGCCGATTACCGTCCACCTTTCGGGTGGTGATTTAACAATTGAGATTTCAGACGACAGAGTGTATATGACTGGAGGCGCAACCCTTGTTTTCACAGGTGAGGTCGATTTATAAAAAATAAAATTATTATTACTTAGTCCTTGCTTTTTATACCGTCCGTATGGTATAATCAATAAGATTATAAACGGTTTAAAAAACTTAGTGAGGAGTTATGACAAAGTACATTTTCGTAACGGGCGGAGTTGTCTCGGGCTTGGGTAAAGGCATAACGGCGGCGTCGCTTGGAAGACTTTTGAAATGCAGGGGATATAAGGTCGCTTCACAAAAGCTCGACCCCTATATCAATATCGACCCCGGCACAATGAGCCCTTTACAG
>JAIDRY010000211.1 GCA_029061465.1 Clostridia bacterium | reverse complement strand
AACGTCGTCTAGAGCTTTGTCGTAACGTTTAGCAATTATTATCCCGCAATTCGCTTTAAAGACTTCCAGCGACTTTTCCACAGGAAATGATTCAAAAGTTTCTTGTTTTAAAGTGGGTTCGTAAATAACGACTTTAACTCCACTGTCAACAATGCGCTTCATAACTCCTTGAATTGCTGACGCTCGGAAATTATCGGAATCGGATTTCATTGTCAGTCGGTATATACCTACTACTATACCGCTATTGTCCTTTCCCTTTTTATAACCCGCTAACTTCAAAACTTCTTCGGCAATAAAACTCTTCCTTGTATGGTTAGAAGCAACAATCGCCTTTATTAAGTCGTTAGGCACTCCGTCATAGTTCGCTTTCAACTGTTTAGTGTCTTTCGGCAAACAGTATCCGCCGTAACCGAACGACGGATTATTATAGAAATCGCCGATACGCGGGTCAAATCCCATTCCGCTTATAATATCCTGAGTATTTAAACCCTTAATCTCGCAGTAAGTATCAAGCTCGTTAAAATACGCGACGCGCATTGCCAGATACGTATTGGAAAACAATTTCACCGCTTCTGCTTCAGTCGTTTCCATAAAAAGCGTCGGGATATCTTGCTTTAAAGCCCCTTGCTGCAATAATTTTGCAAAAGTTTTCGCCGCTTCTATTTGCGATTTATCGCAACCCACTATAATTCTTGAGGGGTATAAATTGTCGTAAAGAGCTTTTGATTCCCGCAAAAATTCAGGCGAGAATAAAATATTATTTAACTTGTATCTGTTTCTAATATTTCGGGTATATCCTACAGGTATTGTAGACTTAATTATAATCGTTGCGGACGAATTAACTTTCTGAACCGTTTCAATTACGTTTTCTACGGAAGACGTGTCAAAGAAATTTTTAACTGTGTCGTAATTTGTAGGAGTTGAAACGATAACAAAGTCCGCCTGCTTGTAAGCAAACTCCGCATTGGTTGTTGCCGTCAAATCCAAATTTTTTTCTGCTAGATATTTCTCGATATACTCGTCCTGTATAGGAGAAATTTTGTTATTAATTAAATTAACCTTTTCGGGAATTATATCTACAGCGAATACTTTATTGTTTTGAGCCAAAAGTACTGCGAGCGATAATCCAACATAGCCCGTTCCCGCAACGGCAATATTTATCTTTTTTTTCATACTTACTCCACTTTAATATTTTAAACAATTGACGTAATTCGACAATTATAGCATTTTATTCATTATACTACGTGCCATTATAAATTGCAAGCCGTGAATTGTAATATTTTTCCAATTTGTTTTTCTATAATAGGGTTTAATCTAAGTATTGCCAATTACGGGTAAAAAAATAAAAGCCGTAGCCAAATTGTCTGTACCTCCTTTTAAGATTTTGCGTTAAAGTGTTTTGGCCACGACTTTATTTATGGTCCTATTATAGCAACGGCGGGGGCCATTGCCGCACCCATATTGTTGACGTCGGTTACGCCGAAATCGCACACCTTGCCCATTGTGCCGTTTACTATTTTTACGCCTTTATCGCCGTCGTATATGACGCAGCCACCCGCGCCTGTTACCGTCCACTGTGCCTGAGGCGGACGTGTACAGCCGAGTTCGAGCGGATAGCGGTACTGTCTTTCCGCGGAAGCAAAGTGGCTGCCCGTAGCGGCGATAACTCTTTTTGCATAATCGGAATTTACGAGCATTGCGCCGAGCAGCATACTTTCGCTCATTGTAGAACAAGCGGAATACACTCCGAGAAAGGGGAAGTTGAACTTTCTTGCGGCGAAGCTTGCAGATATAATCTGATTGAGAAGGTCGCCGGATAGAATTACGTCTATATCCTTTTCGGTAAACCCTCCCTTTTCTATCGCAAGAGAAATTGCCGTTGAAAGCATTTTGCACTCGGCTTTTTCAAAAGTACTTTCCTCAAACATATCGTCGTCGAGAGTTATATCCGCATACGAACCGAGCACCCCCTCTTTTTCCTTAGAGCCGCACACCGCCGCAAAGGACGCTATGCGCGGGCAATTATTAAAAAATACAGTATTTCCTTTTTTCATTAAACAAACAGATATATCAGCCCGACGAGCACGCCCGAGAACACGCCGAAAACGATTATCGCGCCTGCGACGGTAAACATCTTTGCCGCCATGCCGTATATCCATCCCTCCGTTTTAAATTCTATTGCGGGTGAAGTAACGCTGTTGGCAAACCCCGTGATGGGTACTATCGAGCCCGCCCCCGCGTATCTGCCTATTCTGTCGTAAACGCCAAGCCCAGTCAAAAAACAACCCAGAAATATGAGAACAATCGAGGTCGCACCCGCAAGTTCATCGCCCGACAATCCCGCAAACTCAAACATATATCTGATAAACTGACCTATGCAGCAGATAAGACCGCCTACACCGAACGCCGCCGCACAGTTTTTGAAATGCTGTGTGGGCGGGTCCTGCGTCTTTACGTATCGAAGATAATTGTAATTTACGTTTTCACTTGATTTGCCTGTCATTTTTTTGCACCTCCTGCTTTGGAGTTTTGAATAAGCTTTCGCGCTCGTCGCGGCGCGACAAATCGTAATCTTTTTTCATTGATGAAACATCCTCTCGTTTATTTTAAGCGTAACCTTTTCAGGCGCAACCCTTGTAAAAAAACGCATGACCGTGTTCTTTGCACCGCACGTCTTAATTACAGGAGGCTTGTCCGCTATAAGAATTTCGTAAATAATTTCCGCGACCGCGGCTGGGGACATACCGCTCTGTTCCATATTGGCAAGCGCGGCAGACGCTTTTCTTACGGACGGCGCATACGATAAGCTCTCCTCCGCGCCGTAC
>JAIDRY010000210.1 GCA_029061465.1 Clostridia bacterium | reverse complement strand
GCACTCCTCTGCGGAAAGCTTTGAAATTTCCGTTTTGGAAACGTCGTTGAGCTTATTCAAATCGAACAGCGCACCGCTCTTGCCCATTTTGTCAATCTTGAATTTGAATTCGCGCCAGTCCGCGTCGGGATTTTTGAGCGTCCACTCCTCGAAGCCCGAATTTAAGACGGTCATAAGATATTTAACTACCGCAAGTGGATAATATCCCGCCTTTCTGTAATAGTCCAGCGAAAGCTCGGGGTCCTTTCTCTTTGAAAGCTTGCGCTTAGTTTCGCCGTCCATTTTCATAAGCGAAGACGTGTGCGCGTAGCGCGGGCGCTCGAAGCCCAACACCTTGAAAAGCTCGATATGCACTGGCAGGCTTGAAAGCCATTCCTCGCCGCGTATAACAAGCGTGGTGCGCATAAAGTGGTCGTCAATCGCGTGGGCGAAGTGATAAGTGGGTATGCCGTCCGACTTCAAGATAACGACGTCCTGGTCGTTTTCGGTTACCGTAATGTCGCCCTTTATCGCGTCGCGGAAGGTAGTTTTATTTTCTATACTTCCCTGCGATTTCAAACGTATAACGAAGGGCTTTTTATCCTTTAAGTTTTTATAAATCTGTTCCTCGGTGAGGTTGCGGCACACGGCGTATTTGCCGTAATAACCCGTCGTCTCCTTGTTCTCGGTCTGGCGGGCACGCACTTCGTCAAGCTCCTCCGCAGTGCAGAAGCAAGGATACGCAAGCCCCTGTTCAATCAATCTTTTTGCATACGCGCGGTAAATTTCGGCGCGCTGTCTCTGATAGTAAGGTCCGTACACGTTCAAAGGGCTGTCTATTTCCGCGCCCTCGTCAAACTTAATGCCGAAGTATTTAAGCGAGCGTATAACGCTTTCTACCGCACCGTCCACCTTTCTCTTCAAATCGGTGTCCTCAATTCTGAGATAGAACACGCCGCCCGTGGTGTGCGCGGCGCGCTCGTCCGCGAGTGCGGAATACAGATTGCCGAGGTGTATAAAGCCCGTGGGCGAAGGAGCAAGACGGGTTACCTCCGCGCCCTTTGCAACCTCGCGTGCGGGGTAAATTTTTTCATACTCCTCGGGTTCCTTCAAATTTTCGTCGGGAATAAGTGCCTTAGCAAGTTTAATCAAATCCATTTTTTCATTCCTCTTCTTCGATTGTATTTTCATCGGTATTATTAACGCGCTTTTTGCGCTTCGTGCAGGCGTACCACCTGTAAGTGAACCATAAAATTATCAAAAGCTCGAACACGCCGCCAACGAGATACAGATAATAAATCTGTATAAATTCGCTGAACGTCAAGACGAATATATGGAATATCAGCACGCACGACCACAGTATCAGCGACGACGACACCGCGTTGGTAACGCGGTTGCCCCACTTTGCGGAAAACACGTTTAAAACTATCGCCGTGGGCAGGGGCGCTACGACGAACACAAGGTATGCGTAAGCCCTCGTTGCGGGGATAAAGTAAAACAACGTAAAAAGCCCCGTCGCCACAAACCAGACTAAAACGGACGAAAGCGCCGTTATAAATGCGCGCTTGCCCGTGAGCTTTTTCTGAGGCAGAACCTGCGGCGCGACCGTTTCGCCGCGCACTATCTCGTCAAGCGTTACCCCGAAAATTTCCGCAATCTGAATAAGCACTCTCACGTCGGGTATAGCTTCCCCGCGCTCCCATTTGGAAACGGCTTTATCGGAGTAGTTTATCATCTCGCCGAGCTGTAACTGCGTAAGGTGAGCCTTAGTTCTCAGCGCAACTATATTTTTGGAAATGATATCCTGTAATTCATCCATAGCTTTATTTTAGCACCTAATCTTAAAAAAATCAACTCTACTGTGAGTAGAGTGTGAAAAATGAGCGGTAGAATTGTAAATTTAATGAGTTTACCCGCTTAATTTATGAGTGGAGCGTGCATACGCGCAAGTAGGTTGTAATTTTTATTAAAATCGTAATAATGTATATATAGGCAACGGCGCGGATTTTTAATCCACGCATTTAATTAAAAGGAGTTTTATATGGGCGAGTTTGATATTTACGTCGATTCGGGCAACAATATTCCCGACCACCTCATAAAAAAACACGATATTACGGTTATTCCCTACACCTGCCTTGTGAACGGTGAGGAAAGATGGTGTTACGAAAAGGACGTACCATTTGAGGAAATTGCTAAAAAATATTACGACGATTTGAGAAACGGCGCGGATATAAAAACCTCGCTAATTCCCAAAGAGCGCATAATGGAATACGTTACCCCCTCTCTTGAAAAGGGGCGCGACGTGTTGCTGTTTACTATTTCTTCGGGAATAAGCGGCACGCACAATCAGGCGCTGTACGCAAAGGAAGAGCTTGAAAAGAAGTATGCGGGCTTAAAGGTTTACGTAATTGATACGGCTAACGCTTCAATGGGCTCGGGCTTGCAGGCTTTAAGGGCGGCAGACCTGAGAGATATGGGCGAGAGCGCGGAAACGTGCGCAAAGCACGCCGCCGAGAGCGCATATAAGTATAACAGCTTTTTGACCGTGGGCGATTTGAAGTATCTTAAAAAGAGCGGACGAATTTCCGCCACGCTCGCCATTGCGGGCACGCTTTTGAACATTAAACCCGTTTTGACTGCGGACGGCAATACCCCCGCTAAAATTACATTCTTCGGCAAGGAGCGCGGCAGAAAAAAGGCGCTTTTATCCCTTGCGGAAGCTTTCAGCGCACGCGCTGAAAATCCCGAAAGCCAGACGGTATTTATTGCCCATGCGGACTGCGCGGACGACGCAAACGAGCTTGCCGAAATGCTTAAAGAGCGCGGCGCGGGCGAAGTGGTAACGGAGTATTACGACCTTTGCACGGGTTCGCACGTAGGCCCCGGCACGGTAGCAATGTTCTTCTACGGGACGGATAGAAAAAATCCTGCGCCCGCGGCTCAAAAAAAAACCTTTTCAAAGCCCGCCGCACAGACGATTTAAATAAATAGAAGTTTATAAATTTAGCGAGGGGTGCGTTTAATACGCACCCCTCGCTTTTTTAGTTTCGTTTCGCTTCGGTCGTCAATGTTTGCGATTACGAAATATGCTTTCCGTTATCATTGCTTTTTCCTACATAAGCACCGTTCGCATCATAAAACTCTCTGCCATTGCTACTATAAACGGTTTGCTCGCAACCCATACTGTTAATAAAGGTGTATTCTTTCATAGGTTCGCTATCACCGTTATATCCACGCTTAAAAGCTTTAACCGCTGAGGAATCACCCACCGCTATATTGAAAAGAGATAATAATGCTTTAATAAACTGCCAAATAAGCCAAAACGGAAAAAGAATAATTTTAAACGCTATTTTCCAACCGTTACCGCCTTTCTTCTTGCTACCCGTATTCGAATAGTTATCCTGCGCCGTTCTAAGACTTTCGAGTTTTTGTTCAAAAGCATTGAACATATCTTCGTCCGTTTCATGAACCAAAACATACTCACCGTCAGCGCGTTTGGCTACATAATATGTATATCGGCTGTTGCTTTCCGCTTCCAAATCCATAACGGACAAATAAAGTCTTTCTTTGCCGAATCTATTTAGCGTTAGGAAACCAATGCACTCTAAAAAGTAGCTGTTTCCGCCGTCATCATACACCTCGAATTCAATATCGTTAAAAATCCCTGTTTCAACGTTTTGCCTTATAAGGTCAATAACCGCTTCGCCGTCTTTTATATTAAGCGCTTCGTTTTCGTCAACCCCCTCATAACTAAAATCAGGTTCGTACTGTGTTTCTGTTTGTGTGTTCATTTTTATTTCCTCCTAAAATTTACTGCGGACAAAAAATAAGGGCAACCGATAAAGGTTGCCCGCACGTAGTACCTTTATCAGTCGCCAAACCTAAAAATTTAAAGAACGTTAATATGCGAAACGCAATAAATAAACATACTAAAAATTAAGGTACGTAAGTGCCTATAATTAATATGTTTATTTGTGCGGAAAATAAAAAAATTCCGCATTAAAACGTTCATAATATTAACTTTTAGATTTGGCTATTTCATTGTACCACGTATTTTAAAGAAGTGCAACTGTTTTGAAAATTTTGTACAATATAAAAGCCCCCGCGCTTTGCAAAGCGCGGGGCGGGTTTATTTAATGTCTTTTATCGTAATTTAAAGCGGCGGAGTGTTCGAGGATTAAATAGTCCAAAAATCTTTCACAGCCCTCGTATATATCGGAGTACGCTTTTTCAAAATCGCGCGTGTACCACGGGTCGGAAACGTCGCGCGGGCGGCTTGTGAACGCAGTCAGTTTATAGACCTTTTCGCCGAGCGCTCCACTGCAAAGCCGCAGGACGTCGGAAAGGTTTGCACTGTCCATAACCAAAATATAGTCGTTATTTATAATATCGGATTTGGTAAGCTGGCGGGCAATATGGTTGCCTTCAACGTTATGCCGCTCCAAGGTGAGCTTTGCGTTGTGATAGACCGAGCAACCCTCCTCCGCCTCCGTTCCGCACGAGGTTACGCGGAAGGAATTTTCAAGCCCCTTTTCCTTAACCATTTTTTTGAATACCAGCTCCGCCATGGGCGAGCGGCAGATATTGCCGAGGCATACGAAACAAACGCTAATCATCAGTCCCCCGCCTTTAACTTCTGCCAGGGGGTATTAAGCGGCTTATAAGTTTCCAGATAGTTTATCACGCTTTCGCAGTCGGGCGCGTATGAAAACAGCTTTTCGTACTGAAAATTTAAAAATTTTCTGTCGTGCGCAACCTGCATAAATTTTTCAAACTCGTCGAAATAGTTGTCGATATTGAAAATTACAATTGCTTTATTATGCCTGCCGAGCTGTTTTAGCGTTAGCACCTCGAAAAATTCTTCCAAAGTGCCAACGCCGCCGGGGACTATCAAAAACGCGTCGCAGTCGTCCTCCATTTTGCGCTTCCGCTCCGACATATCCTTGGT
>JAIDRY010000021.1 GCA_029061465.1 Clostridia bacterium | reverse complement strand
GAATACAACATACAGTGCAACGGTATAGGACCGGGATATATCGCTACCCCTCAGACGGCTCCTCTCCGCGAGAAACAGCCCGACGGCAGCCGCCACCCCTTCGACTCGTTCATTATTTCCAAAACCCCCGCAGGCAGATGGCTTGAAGCAGACGAGCTTGCAGGCCCCGCCGTGTTCCTCGCTTCCGACGCAAGCAATGCTGTAAACGGACATATTCTCTACGTTGACGGCGGTATACTCGCATATATCGGCAAGCAACCCAAATAAAAAATAAGTTCACAAAAAACGTGCCGCCCGCAGATTTTTCTGCGGGCGGCTTTTTTAATTAAAACAAATCTTTTTTCAGTTCTATTCTGTCTTGTTCTGTGATTTTCCTTATAACCTTACAAGGGTTGCCGTAGGCTAAGCTGTCGGGCGGAATTTTACCCGCCACTACCGAGCCTGCGCCTATCACGCAACCGCTTCCTATTTCCGCGCCTGCAAGCACGGTTACGTTGCCTGCAATCCAGCAGTTATCGCCGACCGTAATGGGCGCGCCGTACTCCTTATCGGTTATATATCCCTTTTCGCTTACATACGGATTTCTATCCTCAAATCTCAAAGGATGTTTGGGTGTTAAGAACGATACGTTGGGACCTATAAACACGTTGTCGCCGAAAGCTACGGGGCAAACGTCCAGCACGGTTAAGTTAAAATTAGCGTAAAAATTTTTGCCCGTTTTCGTATAAAGACCGTAATCGAAGTACACGGGGCCTTGAAGATACGCGCCTTCGCCTCTGTTAGGCATAAGCCCGTTTAAAATTTCCTCGCGCTCTTTCTCGTCCGTTTCAAACGTGTCGTTATAAAGCTTGCAAAGTCTGTGCGCGTTTCTCCTCTTTTCAAGCAAACAACTATCGTTCGGGTCGTAAATTTTCCCCGCTAGCATTTTTTGTTCTTCGGTCATAATATCTCCCTATTAAAATTCATTTTCTTTTCGGCTTATGCCATTATCTTCAAACTCAGATAAATATGGCTTGCGCCGAACAATATTGCAAAGCATATGAGCGGAATACTTGCCAACACTACGCCGCTAAAAAGAAATATACAGGTCGGCAAAACAGAAAGCGAAAGCGCCTTTAATCTGCCTCTTTTATTCCAGCATACAACCCAGAATATAAGGTATGCAAGACACAGTCCGCCGTTTACGGACAGGTACACCGCAAGCGCATTGTCAAACCAAAAATTGAAATAGGTGTACGGAATATTGAAAATCATCAAGGCAAAGCAAGCATATCTGCCAATCTGTTCTGCAATTTCAACAGCCTTGTTGTGATACGGACTTGTATTGCCGTCCTTGCATTTAACGGCGTAAACAATATTCGGTATCATAATGACAGCCATTATCGCAAGCCCGTAATAATTAAACCAACTCATAACGTAAGCCTCGTTTTTATTCTATCACACCTGTGCAAAACTTTACAACAAAAAATACGGACTTAATAACACTAAGTCCGTATAAACAAATTTATGGAGCGGTTAAAATTTGAACTTTATTTAACCGGCAAAAGCTCTATATACCCGCGCGTACCGACCGGCTCTAACTGAATACGCGGATTTTCACCGTCCCATTCATAACCGATTGCAGACGGGTCGTATTTCTTTATTGCGTCCTGCACTTCTTCTATAGCCGTGCCGAAATCTTCTTCGGCAAAAGGTTCGCCCTGAAACATAAGATACTTTGCGGCGGGTAAGGTAATTACGTCAAAACCGTCGGGAACTTTCCCGTTATAACCCAAGGGTACTTCAACGCCTTGCACGTACTCGCTTGTGCTGTCTTTTATAAATTTTTTGGGCAGCCATAGACACACGGGTTCACCGCTGATAGATTTAATGCTTGTGAGTATTCCCCACACGTCGCAGCCGACCTCGTTGCAGTAAGCCCAATAATCGGTAGCTTTAACGCCGCGCTTTATGATAACCTTGCGTTCGGGTTTGTCTATGACTTGTATAAAAATATTTCTTGTGTTTTGCATTGATTTTGTTCTCCTTTCGACAGGTTTGTATTTTACGCCGTAAGGAGTGAAAAGCGCAATAGGTACGGGATTTAAAGCGTATTGCTTAGGATTACACCCGAACTCGCGCGCAAAAGCACGGGTATAACCGTCCACACTGCCGAACCCCAAATCGAATGCAACGTCGGTTATCAGACAATTTTCATCGCGGAGTCGCAATGCCGAATACCGTAAACGCAACCGACGGATATAATCGGAGGGCGTTACTCCAGTGTGTTCAATAAATATCCGTCTTGCATACCACGGCGAAAACATTGCGGCGGCGGACAAATCGGCAAGCGTGATTTCTTCCGATAAATGCGCGGCAATATAGTCCTGCATACGCTGTACCGCCTCGATTTGTTGTTGCATTTTCCACCTCACAGCATAGTAAGTATACCACGACCGCAAAATAAAAATCTCGACTTTATTTGCTCAATATAGAGCGGCTATCGGTCGGGAAATTATATTAAATACTTTATTTCAATTTTGAAACTGCTCTTTCGTACGATAAATCTATAAGTTGAAGCAGCGTTTCTTTCGGTAATTTATCCATTGTAACCGTGCTTTTGTATTTTGCCTGAACGGGCGGGCAGTGCCAGCCCCTGCACACAATTTGCGGATAAGCCGTACGCAGCACTTCCGCCATAGTTTCATCCGTTGAAAATGTCAACTTAAAATCGCAGTCTAAAACAAACATCTCCGCAAATATTCTGCTCTTGCTGCCGTTTTTAACCTTAACCGTAATATAGTCCAACCCGAAAGGAAAATCGATATAAGCTCCGTCCTTATTCAGACAGTAGTCCAAAATCCCCGCTTCTTTTAAAAATAGTTGTAAATCGTTAAGTTCCATAATACTGTGTTATTTAATCAATTTGATTATATCGGTGTAACAGTTCATACTTTCAAATCTTTGATAGTACAAATTTTTAACCGTCAGCTCCGTTTCAATTTCTTTGTTCAGTCGGTTGACTGTTTCCTCTAAAACTTTTGCGCTGTGCAAATCAAACCCGTCGATATTGTAATAGGCAAGCGTAATGTGTGGAGTAAACAGATAATTCAGTTTTTTCACGCCGTCAAATAGCGAATATAATTTCATTAAATTTAAATAGTCCCGCTCTTCCGCAGGGCATAAACCCAACACAAGACTTGTATTAACCATATTGAAAATGCATTTGCTTTTCAATATGATTTGTACACCGCTTATCTTTTCCGCTAATTGCTTTATTTTGAGTTCGTTTCGGTTCATCTCTCCCTCTACAGCTTGCAAAGATGTAGCATTGCTCAAATCGTGCAAGGTTAAGTGAAACGTGTCCCAAGCCAGCCTTTCGCAAAAGCACTGGGGAGCGGATTTATACAAAATATCCACTATTCCATCCAACCGCTTTTTAACGCCGTCGTCCAAGTCGAAAACCACAGTGTCGCCGTAAAAATTTTTGAACTTATTGTCTTTACCGACTTTTTGCGAAAGCGACGGATTTACCTTAAAATCCCCTTCGCCCAAACTTATTTGCTTTTTCTCAAACGAGTTAATTCTGTCTGAAAATTCCTTAAAAGTTTCCATTCGAACACCATTAAATTTCAAACTCGACTTCGTACGAGCCGTCTATCAAGATATAGCTAAGATTATAATTTTTGCAAAGCTGTAAATTGCGTTCGTTCTCTTTCAGCAGTTCTTCTTTTAAACAGGCACAATGGGCAAGCCGTCTTTCAATTACGTTTTCAAATTTGAGTATATCGGAGAAATTGTTTTCAACGTAGCTTTGCGACATTACAAGGCATACGTATTTAATTTCGTTTAAATACGTTTCGTCAAAATCTTTCTTCCAGTCGAACGGAATATAACAGCCCTCCAAAATAAGGCTTTGATTGTTTTCAACCGCCGTCTTAATTATTTCTTTGACTATCGCCCACAGATACGGCGTAAGCTTTTCGTCGTCGCAAACGGAAAGCTTTGTCTGCCCGCTCCGTATCAAACCCATTTTTATATGGTCGATTGAATAATACGGAATTTTATATCTTTCCATTAGCTTCTGTGCAAGAAACGTTTTGCCCGTATGCGTAGCACCCGCAATTAAAATTATCATAATTTAATTATAACAGCAAAAATTAAAAATTTCAATACAAAAAACGGCGCTTTTAAAAGTGCCGTTTTTCATGGTGGAGCTAACGAGATACCCGCGCTTCGCTTGGGAGCGTCGGTCGTGCGCAAACATAACAAAAATACCCTTCTCTTCTCTTCGCACTCCCTCGCGCGTACTCGCGCGAACACACGATTTCGTGCGACCTGTTAGGTCGCCACGCAAAAAGGAAGGCACAAGCCTTCCTTTTTGCGTGGTGGAGCTAACGAGATTCGAACTCGTGACCTTTTGAATGCCATTCAAACGCGCTACCAACTGCGCTATAACCCCATTAATTTACTTTTTTGCTTGACTTATTTTTACGCTTAGGCATTACGGAACCGTCAAGGGTACCTCGCCGTTTCCGACTGCAATTTTGCGCCTTATTATCCGAAGTTTTTACAATAAGGTGCGCAAAGCTTCGGCTTGTGCGCAAGCCTCGCGCAAACGCGCTACCAACTGCGCCATAACCCCTTTAATTTGATTATACGAGGGCGGGCGTTGCCCGCCCTCGTATAAATTTAATTACATTGCGGGGCCGGTAGTTGACGGCGTGTAAACACGGGCGGCAAGCTCCTGATTGAGAGCGTACAAGCCCTTTGCATCATGACCGAACATTTTGAACTTTTTAATCTGGTCCTCGGCGTTCTTCTCTTCCTCGCCCTGTTCTTTTATGAACCAATCCAAAAACTGCATCGTTTTGAAGTCTTTGATTTCAAACGCGCGCGCATAGATATTGTTTATTAAAGAAGTAACGTACTGCTCGTGCTCGTAACCCGCGTTAAGGGGGTCTGCGGCAGAGTTAAAGGTTTTATCGGGTTTTTCAATTTTATCGAAAGTAACCCTTATGCCGTTATCGATAAGATAGCGGCGCATCATCATTGCGTGGTCGCGCTCTTCCTGCGCCTGAATTTCATACCAGTGCGCGAAGCCATCCAAGCCCTCATCCGCATAATAGTTGGCGAAATCGAGATAGAGATAAGCCGAATATAGCTCTTTATTTACTTGTTCGTTTATTAATTTTGCAATGTCTTTATTTAACATAAATAGTACCTCCGTAGTTGTAGCTTAATTATATTCCATTTATTACCAAATAGCAATTAAAAATTTAACAAATCTTTAAGGCTTTTAACATTAAACTATAACGTAACCTTTCAGTGATAACACTTTTATTGCCTTTTCAAAATTTTCCGCTTTGACGAGAATATAATCCGTGTTGAAAGTCGACACCGCAAAAATTCCTATTCCGTTTTCAGCAAGCACGGCGGATATTGCGGAAATAATCCCGATTAAAGAAAAATCGAGTTTGCCCTGTATTTTAAAACACTTCCAACCGTCTTCCCGCTCAACAGTATTGTTAGGCACGTCGGCAGCAATGCACACTAAGGATATTTCCTCGTCTGTTTTGCCGATAAAATAAAACTTATTATTCAGATTAATATCGCGTTCAGATTTGACCTTACAAACCGTCAAATCGTACGGTAATTTTTTAAGCTCCATATTTAACACCATTATAGCACACAGGCAATCATCTTTCAAGCGCACGCAACAATCAGAGGACTCTCGACAAAAATTCCTGCGTACGTGTTTCTTTGGGGCTGGTGAAAATTTCTTCGGGTGAGCCCTCCTCAACGATAACTCCGCCGTCCATAAACACTACGCGGTTTGCCACCTCGCGGGCGAAATCCATCTCGTGGGTAACTACAAGCATAGTCAGTCCCGACGACGCCAGATTTTTCATTACCGCCAGCACCTCGCCCACCATTTCTGGGTCAAGCGCACTTGTAGGTTCGTCAAAAAGCAACACTTCCGGACTCATAGCGAGCGCCCGCGCAATTGCCACCCGCTGTTTCTGCCCGCCCGAAAGCTGATGCGGACGAGCCTCGATATAGGCGTCCATTCCTACAAGCTGCAAGTATTTCAAAGCAATTTCCCGCGATTGGGCTTTTTTCATTTTTAGCACTTTTTGCGGGCCTATCATACAATTTTTCAGTACGCTTAAATTGTTGAAAAGGTTAAACGATTGAAAAACCATCCCCACCTTTTTGCGGTATTCGGCGGGCTTTTTCGTACCGAGGATATTATTGCCGTCGAAGAAAATTTCACCTGCCGTGGGCGTTTCAAATAGATTGATACAGCGTAGTAGCGTCGATTTTCCGCTGCCCGACGGACCTATAATGCAAATAACGTCCCCTTTATTAACGGTAAAATCAATGTTTTTTAAAACCTCGTTATTGCCGAAGCTCTTGCCTAAACTCTTAATCTGTAATACGCTTTCACTCACGTCCTTCGCCCTCCAGAATATTCTTTTCGCGCAGGAACGACTCCGTGTCAAGATTTTGAGAGCCTAAAAGGGCGTAATTCTTTTTGCCCTCTAATTTGCGTTCAATCAGCCGCAAAATTCTCGTAACGGTGAACGTCAGCAAAAAGTATATCACGGCAACGAGCAGGTAGGTTGCAAACGTCTGGTAATTGATTGAAACGATGCTTTTTGCCTGAAAATACAATTCGGTAAAACCTATCACGTTCAATACAGAAGTATCCTTGATATTGATGACGAATTCGTTGGCAATGGAAGGCAGGATATTCCTGATTGCCTGCGGTAAAACTATAAAAAAAGTTGTTTGGGTATGCGTCATACCTATGGCGTGCGCACCTTCCGTTTGCCCGACGTTTACCGAGATAATTCCGCCCCGCACTATTTCAGCCATATATGCGCCGGTATTGATTGATACGATAAGCAATCCCGAAAATATTACGTTGAGCGTTTGACCGTTGTTTAAAAGGGCAAATCCCCAGAAGATAACCATTGCCTGCGCCATCATAGGGGTGCCGCGGAAAATTTCCACATAGGCGGAAAGTAACCAGTCGCCTGCCTTTTTTAAAACCCGCAACACCTTATTTTGGGGGAGAGGCATTGTTTTAAACCAACCGACGAGCAGCCCTATCAAAAGCCCTATCACCGTGCCGATAAGCGATACGAGTAAAGTATACCCCACGCCCTTCAATAGCCAAAGGTAATATTTTGAGATAATATCGCCGATTGCCTGAAAGAAATTCATAAATTAACCTCTTTTAATCTACTTAATTTGTCGCAAGCTCGGTTGCCCTTTCCATGAGCGCAAGACGTTCTTCGGCGGAGAGTTTTGCAAGCGCGGCGTTGATTTTCTCTTTATATTCGCTGCCCTTTTTTAAGCCGACTGCAATTTGAGTGTCCTCGGGCGTGGTTGTAAAGCCAGTGGTGTTGTTTACAAGATGAACGTAAGTCAGGTCGGGATTTAACGAGCAGTCGGAAACTGCGCCCGGCTCCTCGGCAACGTATCCGTCCACCGTCTTAGCGTTTAACGCGTTAATCATCATAGGGAACGTATCGATAGGCGTTGCGCGGGTAATGCCGTATTGTCCGCCCTGCGCTTCCAGCGCCTTATCGTGGAACGTGCCGAGCTGCGCTACTATATTCGCGCCGTTGAAATCACTGAGAGAGGTTGCATTTGCGTATTTACCGTCCTTCCTCACCACGATAACAAGGTGGCTTTCATAATATGCGTTAGAAAAATCTATGCTTTGCAGGCGCTCCTCTGTGGGGCTCATACCCGCAATGATGAAATCGAGAGCACCCGTTACGACTGCGTTTACAAGTGCTTCCCAGTCGTACTTGACAATTACAAGCTCCTTGCCCACTTCTTCGGCAATCTTCTGTGCTATCATAACGTCGTAGCCGTTTGCGTAACCGGGCGCATTAGAAATCTTAACCGCGCCGTTGGAATCGTCCGTTTGGGTGTAGTTAAACGGTGCGTAACCGCATTCCATTCCGACGTAAATTTTGTTCGGGTCCTTTTCGGGACTGCAAGCCGAAAATACAAGCATGCTTAAAGTAAGCATTGCAATGACAACCGACATAAGTACTGTTAATAATTTTTTCATATATGTTACTCCTTAAAATAAAAAATCCGTAAGTTCTCAATGAACTCACGGAAAGATTAAACGTAATAAAGGAATAAATAATATTACTAAATAGCTCTCCGCAAGTTCACTTGCGACAGTTTGCAGCGTATTCCGTTGCAACCCAACAACCTATCTTCCGGACAAGATACGGTCATTTCGGCGAATTTTCCTTTCCCTGTTGCCTTCATTCCGTTACGGCAACGGTACTTATAAAATTCGCGCCTCTATTCTTAATTGTGTTTATAATATAACAGCTGTTTCACACGTTGTCAACATATTTTATACTGTTTTTTATAACAATATCTCCGCAACGCAAAAAGGAAGGCAAAAGCCTTCCTTTTTGCGTATTTAAACAAATTTTTAAATTGTTGTTTTGCGCTTTATTCTCTTTGCAAGTGCGTATATTTCCCAGCCGATACCTATTGCCGAGAACACCAGCACCAGACCAAGGTCGAGGTAGAAGGCACCAGAATATTCGGCGTCCTGCATACAGAATTCAAACGCTTCAAAAGCGGTCATATCAAGCCCGTATTCGGCAGCCGCAATTCCCGCATCCACGACGTATGTAACGAAAACGGAAAGTCCTAAAAGCACTATCGTCGTTGCCGCCACTATTGCAATCATTCCTTTATTCGGCTTGCCGTGGAATTTCTCATAGAGGAACGCGCCCAAAACGACGGATATTATCGCGGACAGCGATGAAACGAAGCCCGCCAAAAACAATGCGACGGAAACTGCCGCGCCAGCCAAACCGCCGATAAGCGCACCAACGAAACCTTTAAGGTAATTATTGGGGGCTTCGTAAAAGTCCTGATTTTCCTCGTTGATTACCTTATTTATAGTTTCAACGCAGTCGTTGTCGATTGTAATGGTATAGCCCTCGACGTTGCACTTTTTCAAAGTGATTTCTTCGAGCACCTTGCCGCAAACGGGGCAATACTCACTCTTCAACGCGCCGTTTTCAGACAAGATAGCGTAAATGGAATCGAGCACGGACGGCAACCTTTTCAGCAGGCGGTTAATTGTCATATCGTTAAAGCCGAGCGCCAGACCGTAAGGGGTAAACTGCATAATAAAATACTTTAACGCAAGATTTCTTATAGCCGCCTCGATATTGCGTTTCTGCTCGTCTGTTGCGTAAAACGAAACGTGCATTCTAAGCGGAGCAACGTTATCGAGCATAACTGCGGTAGCGTTGGTTTCGTAGCCGTTGACGATACCGTAAGCAAAGTTTCCGTTTACCGTCATATTGTAACCGGTAAAGAAAGCCGTATACTTTTTATTCATATGTACCTCTCAAAAAATTTTTTATATGTGCGTGGTTTTATTGTATCATAGCAAATAACAATTTGCAAGTACTAAATGTTATTTAACTCTCTTTATTATCGTTATCAACGAGAAATGAAACGTCTATAAACAGTTTTGTCAGTCTTTTATACTTCGGATATTTTCTGATGCATAAAATTGTAACAAGCGGAGCGAGAACTGCAAACAAATAAGCCAGAGCGCAAATTATATATAAAGCTATTTGTGCATCGTATTGAACCTGGTCGTAAAAAACGGCGAAAAGTATTAGAGCCGTTGCAAGAATAATCATAACTACACTTGCAGAAATGATAGAGCATTTTACAAACTTTATATGCTCCTCTTTCACTTTTCCGTTGAATATATCTTTTTTCATATTGTTACCATACAACAAAACAAAGCTTTTGTCAAAATTTTTCGAGCTTACTCATCTACACCAAGCAAATAATCGGTCGTCACACCAAAAAACTCTGCAAGTATAATTATGGCATTAGCATTTGGAACACGTTGCTCTGTTTCCCAATATACTATAGCCGTATGGCTTAATCCCGTAGCTTTTGCCAATTGCGCCTGAGACAAATCTTTTTCGTTGCGTAGTTCTTTTAATCTTTCAGAAAATTTTTTCATAATAAATTATTATCACAAATGTGACCGATTTGTCTTGACAAGTCACAATCGTGACCGTTATAATACCATATATAAACGAGGTATTAAATATGAATAACAAGCTGAATACTAAACTAATACTTGACTATATCAAAAATAATAATTTAACTAAAAAAGAATTTTGCCGGAAATGCAAAATCAGCACTTCAACATTATATAAAATAATAAACGAGAAAGATTTTCAATTAATTGCGTTGTTTAAAATAGCAAAAATTATGAACTTAAAGCCATACCGATTTTTTGAATAGATATACAAAATAATGGAGATAATGGGATTTTGCGCATACGCGCAAAGCGTCGCCTTGACAAGCAAGGCTCGCGCGTAAGGAGCGTAGCGACGGAATAGCGTATTGCTATTTTTGCGTTGCAAAAATCAATCGCGTCACCAACAGGGGTTAGAAAGACCCTTTTCACCAAACAAAAAAGCAGGGATTAACCCTGCTTTTTTTATTTGGTGGAGATAAGGGGATTCGAACCCCTGACCTATACGTTGCGAACGTATCGCGCTACCAACTGTGCTATATCCCCTCGTCGCGGCAAACTTCGCTTTTTGACAATTTTGCAAAGCAAAACCGTCAACTTCGCTACGTTGCCCCTCCTCTTCCCAAAAATCTGCTACGCATATTTTTGGGAGCCCTACTATAAAAGTAGTAATTATGTGGTGGGAACAAATGGGCTCGAACCATCGACCTCTTGCATGTCAAGCAAGCGCTCTGACCAACTGAGCTATGCCCCCGAACTATTAACAATAGTATAACAGCTCCCCCACCCTTTTGCAAGCGTTTTTTAACGCAAACGCAAAATATGGAAATTTATAAATTCACACTCCCTCTTGACTACTGAAAAAATTGCGCGTATAATGTAAAGTGCATATATTGTTTTGTAATAATGCAAACAAATCGATAAATTTTTAGCGATTTGTTGTTTATGCGCATACAAAGCGGTTTATATAATAATCGGGAGGTTAAATATGAAAGAATGGTTTGAGAACCTGTCCGTAATGGAACACATATTTTTCTGGCTGGGAATAGCCGCCACTCTGTTTATGATAATACAGATTGTGCTGATGTGTTTTTCATCTTTCGGCGGCGACGTTGACCTTGACGGCGACGGCGATTTGGACGTGGACGCCGACTCGGGCGTGTCGATATTCACCGTAAAGAGCGTAACGGCTTTCTTTGCCGTAGGCAGCTGGGCGGGACTTTTGGTCTGTACCCTTGCGCCGGACAATCTGCAATGGCTTGCAGTTATTGTTGCCATTATCACGGGTGCGGCGGCAATGGCTGTGGTGGTATTCATCTTCCGCGCTATGGCTAAGATGCAGTGCAACGGCGCGCTTCAGATAGAAAAGCTTATCGGCAAACGCGCCACCGTATACATACCCGTCCCCGCAACGCGCGGCGGCAGGGGCAAAATTACGCTTAACGCGCAGGGCAGATATATGGAGCTTGACGCCGTTACGGATTGCGAAGAAAAACTTTTGACGGACGAAACGGTTGAAATTATCGCGACCGAAAACGAATGTACGGTAGTCCGCAGAGCAGAAAAAACAGAAATTACGGAAAACGAAAATTCCGACAACGAAATATAAGGAGAGAATAAAATGAACAATTTACTTGCAGGCATCGGCGAAACGATAGGTATTATTTTAGGTATCGTCGTAGTACTTGTGCTGGTTATGATGCTGTTGGTTGTGCTGGTCAGATACAAGAAATGCCCTTCCGACAAAATCATGGTTATCTACGGTAAAATTTCAGCCAACAAGGACGGCACTTACCGCAGCGCTAAATGTATACACGGCGGCGCGGCGCTGGTGCTCCCCTTCATTCAGTCGTACACCTATCTCGACCTCACACCCCTTTCAATCTCGGTCGATTTAAAGAACGCACTGTCCAAACAGAATATTCGTATCGACGTTCCCTCGATATTCACCGTCGGTATTTCCACCGACCCCGCTATTATGCAGAACGCCGCGGAAAGACTTTTGGGACTTCAGTTAAAGCAGATTTCCGAGCTTGCAAAGGACGTCATCTTCGGTCAGCTCCGTCTGGTTATCGCGACCATGGAAATCGAGGAAATAAACACCGACCGCGACAAGTTCCTTGAAGCTATTTCTAGAAACGTCGAGGGCGAGCTTAAAAAACTCGGCTTGAAACTAATCAACGTTAACATGACGGATATTTCCGACGAAAGCGGATACATAGTCGCACTCGGTAAAGAGGCTGCGGCAAAGGCTATAAACGACGCGAAAATTTCCGTTGCGGAAGAAAACAAAAAGGGCGCTATCGGTGAAGCCAACGCGCAGATGCAACAGCGCATCAACGTAGCCGAAGCGGAGAGCCGCGCTATTGCGGGTGAAAACAAGGCGAAAGCCGAAATAGCCCAGTCCAAAGCGTTGCTTCGCCAGAAGGAAGCCGAGGCAATGAAGGTTGCAGTAACGGCGGAAAACGTGCAGGCGGCAAAGGCTAAGGAAGAGAGCTATGCCGCTGAAAAGGAAGCGGAAATTGCGCGTGCAACCCGCGAAAAGGCAACCAAGGAAGCCGACATAATCGTCGCTTCAGAAATCGAAAAGAGAAAGATTGAAATAGAGGCCGACGCGGAAGCAGAGAATATCCGCCGCCGTGCAAAGGGTGAAGCGGACGCAATATTCGCAAAAATGGAAGCCGAGGCGCGCGGTATGTACGAGGCGCTTTCCAAGCAAGCCGAAGGTATGGATAAGCTTGTTAAAGCCGCAGGCACTGCCGACGAGGCGGTAAGACTTATGATTGCCGACAAGCTGGAAGAATTAGTATCCACTCAGGTTGAAGCAATCAAGAATCTTAAGATTGACAAGATTACCGTTTGGGACGGCGGACAGAGCGCGGACGGAAAAACGACTACGGCAAACTTCCTTTCGGGTATGCTGAAATCCCTCCCTCCCCTCGACGACCTGTACTCGATGGCGGGTTTGAAAATGCCCAAGTTAGTTGCTCCCGAAAGTGCGGAAAAGGCTGAAAAGCCCGCACCCGCGGAAGCACCTAAGAAACAGAAAAAAGACAGCTGATAATCTATAAGCCCCGCGGCTTGCCGCGGGGCTTATTTTTTTAATTTGCAGTTTTTATATGCCGTTTTGAAAGAGTGCGCATTCCACTGCGCTTTCCCGACACAGTCCGCACGACGAACTTATACAGTTCACCCGCGGGCAATACCGAAAGTGAAATTGCAAAGGTTATAAGCCATTGCACCGCGTTGAGCTTTACAAGCCCGAACGCCGCCGACAGCGGGGTTACGCACAGCAACACGTTTAACAAAACTCCGACCGCAACGGTTGCAAGCAGAATTTTGTTGGTAAAGAAGTTTCTGAACGCCGACCGCCTTTCCGAACGGATATTGAAGGACTGGAAAAGTTCCAGAAAAGATATGGTCATAAACGTCATAGTGGTTGCAACTTCGTTGCCGTATGCGCTTAAAGCAAGCGCGAATACTCCCACCACCGCGAGCGTCATATACAGCCCGAAGAACAGTATTGCGCACAGCGACGATTTGGAAAACAAGCTCTTTTCCGCACGCTCGGGCGGGCGCGACATAACGTCGTCGTCCGCTCTTTCCATACCCAGCGCAAGCACGGGGAAGCTGTCCGTTATGAGGTTGAGCCAAAGTAACTGCGTTGACAGCAGAAAGTTGAACTTAAACAGAAACAGCGAAGCAACCAGTATTGCCAATACTTCCGCAAGGTTTGTGGAGAGGAAAAACTGAATGGTCTTTTTTACGTTTGAAGAAATCCTGCGCCCTTCCTTTACGGCTGAAACTATCGTGGTAAAGTTGTCGTCGCATATTACCATATCGGAAGCGCTCTTTGTAACGTCTGTGCCCGATATTCCCATAGCCACGCCTATATCCGCGCTCTTTATCGCGGGCGCGTCGTTTATGCCGTCGCCCGTCATTGCAACGACTTTTCCCCTGCGTTGAAGCGCCTCTACTATAATCTTTTTATGCTTGGGGGAAACGCGTGCGAAAACTCTGCAATTTGCTATCGCGTCGTCAAGTTCCTCGCCCGAAAGCGCGTCAAGCATATCCCCAGTCATTACCTCGGATTTGTCCGCGGCTATATTCAATTTTTTGGCTATCGAGAACGCCGTGCGCACATGGTCGCCGGTAATCATTACGGTTGCAATGCCCGCGCGGCGGCACTCGTTCACGGCTTCGCCCGCCCCCTCTTTAAGTCCGTCGGACATACCGCAAAGACCGGTGAAAATGAGACCGTCCTCTACTATCTTGCCGTTGAACGGCGCATACGCAAAGCCCAGCACCCTCAAAGCGTCGTCCGACATTTCATCGTTAAGCGCGATTATTTCCGCCCTCTTTCTTTCTGTGAGCGGCTGCACTCCGCTATCAGTCAAGATTGATTTACAGCGTTTAATAAGGATATCGGGTGCACCCTTGACGTATGTGCAAGCCTTACCGTCAACGTCCGCCGCGACGGACATCATCTTTCTTTCGGAAGTAAACGGCTTTTCCGCAAGTCGTTTAAAATCAAGTTTAAAGTTTGCCTCATCCGCGCATATTCTTAACGCGACCTCGGTAGGGTCGCCTATGTACGCACCGCTTTCACCCTTGACGCCGGTGCACACGGACATACACTTCAAAATTTCAGCCGCGCCCGACATATCTTCGGCTGAATACGCCTTTCCGCCGCAATAGGCCTTTACTACTTTAAGCTTATTTTGGGTGAGCGTTCCCGTTTTATCCGAGCAGATAACCGAACAACTCCCCAGCGTTTCCACTGATTTCAGCTTGCGGATAACCACTCCCTTGCCGCTCATCTTCTGCACGCCCATAGCCATAATTATAGTTACGACAGCAGGGAGCCCTTCGGGGATAGCGGCAACGGCTATTGCAACCGAAGTCATAAAGTTTTTCAAAAGCCCGTCGTCGCGTACGAAAATACCCATTAAGAATATAACCGCCGTAATAGCCAAGACGAAAGCGGAAATTATTTTACCGAGCTTATCTAGGCTGTTTTCAAGCGGAGTTTTCGCCGCCTTGCCGTCCTGGAGCATAGCGGCTATTTTGCCCATTTCGGTATCCATTCCCACAGCCGTTACCGCCGCTGTACCGTTACCGCGGACGACGTAGGTAGAGCCGAATAGCGTGTTCGTCATATTGCCGACGGCAACCTTATTGCCGCGTATACGGCTCTCGTTTTTTTCTACGGAAGCGCTTTCACCCGTCAGCGCCGATTCGTCGCAGGCAAGGGACGAGCACTCGATAATGCGGCAGTCCGCGGGAATGACGTCGCCCTCCTCCAACAGCACTATATCCCCGACCGTAACCTCGCGGGTAGGGATAACGAATTCCTTTCTTTCGCGCCTTACCTTACACGTGCCAGCGGAAAGCTTTTTCAAATTCTCTATTGCCTTATCAGCGCGGTACTGCTGAATAGTGCCCACCACCGCGTTGAGAAAAATTATTGCAAGAATAATTATAGTGTCGGTTAAGTCGTGACTGTCCTTTGACAAAAACGCAATCAAGCCAGAAACCGCCGCGGCGGCAATTAATAAAAGCGTCATAAAATCTTTAAACTGCGAAAAGAACAGTTTAAAGATACCCGCGCTTTTACCGCGCTCTATCTCGTTATATCCGTACGTGGAAAGCCGCGAGGAAGCCTCCTGCAAAGAAAGTCCGCCCGCGTCCGTCTTTAATTTATTTAAAACCTGCCCCGCCTCTTCAAAGCAAAAGTTTGCCATACTATACCTCTTTGAATAAGGTATTCGGGTTTGTCCAAAGTTATGACATAACTCTGCGTAAGATTTCTCGACTTCACTCCGTTCCGCTCGAAATGACAATAAAAATTACTTTTTAAAAATTTTTTACACCTGTCAGATGTAAGTCAAGATTTTTATATTTTAATCGTGTAAAATTGAATTACAATGCAAAATACGTGCATTGTCATTTCGAGCTTGCCGAGAAATCTTTTAGTCATTTTGACTAGTCGCAAGTATTTTGAAAATGTGTATGCTATACTGAAATCGCGGAGGATAAAATTATGGTTAATAAAGAATGTTGCAGATGCCACTTTTTTGAAGCGTATTATACTAAAGCGTATTGTTGTTTCTTACGCTCGGACTGTGGAAGATGCTTCAAAACAAAAGAAACGGTAAAAAAACACTCCACTTGCGACAAATGGAAAACAAAAGTATATTACCGCGAAACAAGCACCTTCGAAATCGTGGGCGGCATAAACCAAGCGATAACCGACTTAAACGAAATAAGGAACTTTTTGGAAGATAATAAAAAGTGAAAAGCGCACCCCGCGGGGTGCGCTTTTATTTAATTGTCGTCTTCTATATGCTTGTGTTCTTCCTCGTCGTGAGGGTCGGGGAATTGCGATTTGTCGTACTCGATACCGTTTTTATCGTAGTAGTCCTTTATTGCCGCACGGATAGCTTCTTCCGCCAAAACCGAGCAATGCATTTTGTGCGCGGGAAGTCCGTCCAGCGCCTCGGCAACGGCTTTGTTGGTGAGGGTGAGCGCCTCGGAAAGGGGCTTGCCCTTAATGAGCTCGGTAGCCATTGACGACGAGGCAATAGCACTGCCGCAACCGAAGGTGTTAAACTTTACGTCCTCGATTACGCCGTCTTTAATTTTGAGGTAAATCTTCATTATGTCGCCGCACTTGGCGTTGCCTACCTCGCCTATGCCGTCGGCGTCCTCAATTTTTCCCACGTTGCGGGGATTGGTGAAATGGTCCATAACTTTTTCGCTGTAAAGTGCCATATGCGTTTCTCCTAAATTAAATGCGGGCGCAAGCCCTTTTCAAGTTCTTCCCATACGGGTGATATGCTTCTTAAATACTCTACTACTTTGGGTACTTCTCTTAATATTACGTCGATATCTTCCTCTGTATTCTCTGCCGAAAGGCTTAATCTGAGCGAGCCGTGCGCCACCTCGTGCGGAAGCCCCAACGCGAGCAGTACGTGCGACGGGTCCAAAGAACCCGAAGTGCAAGCCGAGCCTGACGACGCGCAAATTCCCTTTGCGTCCAAAAGGAGCAACAGGCTTTCGCCCTCTATTCCCTCGAAGCACATATTGACGTTTGCGGGCAATCTCTTTTGCCTGTCGCCGTTCAGCTTCGAATGGGGAATTTTCAAAAGTCCGTCAATGAGTTTATCGCGTAGCTTTTTGAGCTTTGCCGCGTTTTTATCCATATTTTCGCACGCTTCTTCCAGCGCCGCCGCCATGGAAGCAACGCCCGCAAGGTTTTCAGTCCCTGCACGCTTGCCGCGCTCCTGTGCGCCGCCCTCGACGAAAGTTCTTAAAGGTATGCCGCGCTTTACGTACAGCGCACCCACGCCCTTTGCGCCGTGGAATTTGTGCGCCGAAAGCGAAAGCATATCTATGTTCTGCGCCTTTACGTCAACGGGAACGTGCCCCACTGCCTGAACCGCGTCCGTATGGAAAACTACTCCCTTTACCCTACAAACCTTTCCTATTTCCGCAATAGGCTGGATAGTGCCCACCTCGTTATTAGCAAACATAATCGTTACAAGGCAGGTGTCGGGGCGGATAGCCGCTTCCACTTCTTTTGCGGTGATAAGTCCGTTTGCGCGTACGTCAAGGTAAGTTACCTCGAACCCCTCTTTTTCAAGCTTTTTCAAGGTATGCAAAACCGCGTGATGCTCGAAAGCCGTGGATATAATGTGCTTTTTGTTTTTCGCCGCGCCGTTCAAAGCCGCCGAGCGTATAGCCTGATTGTCCGCTTCGCTCCCGCCCGAGGTGAAGTAAATTTCCCTTGCCTCGCAGTTAAGGCATTTTGCTATTTTTTCACGCGCTTCTTCAAGCGATTCCTTTGCAACCTGCCCTACCGTGTGCAAAGACGACGGATTGCCGTACACTCCCTTTAAATAAGGAGTCATAGCCTCTATCGCCCTGTCGCTCATTGCGGTAGTAGCCGCGTTGTCAACGTAGATAGTTTTCATATCAAATCCTATTTTTAACCAGCTGATTCTAAAATTTAACCCGATTTTAAGGATAAATTTTGGCTTATACTTTGTTAAGTACGCTTGCCGTGCAGTAAAGCACGACTGCGCGTCCTTGCCTTGTCTAATCTCAAAATTTATCTATTAAAATTGCTACGCACCTGAGTAAACGCATTTTGCGATGATTTACGTGCGGAGCAACTGAGGTGTACAAAGACGTACACCGAACGGCGCTACGGGCGCAAAGCGCGCAAAAGGCGCTACTCAGGCGGATTTGTATTTAGAATAAGCTGGTTACAGTATGGATTAATTATAATTTTTAATTCCTATTATGTCAATAGGAATTAGCACATTTTATGAAATTAAATTAAATCTTTTAAAGATTTTGAATTTAAAAAGTTGGTAATTACCTCGTCCAGCTCTTTGAAAAGCGGCAAGGTCATACACGTACACGAGTTTTCACAGCCGTTGATAAGACAGCTTACGGGTTTGAGCGAGCCCTCGCCCGCGACAAGAATATCTAAAACGCGGTAGTCTTCGGCGGGCTTTGCAAGCTTATACCCGCCACTTTTGCCCCGTGCGCTTACGACCAAGCCCGCGTTTGAAAGCTGTTTAGCCGAAGCTTCCAGATATTTTACGGACTCCTTTTGCCTTTCGGCTATATCCGCAAGCGAAATGTAGCCCTCGCCCTCGTGCTGAGCCAAATCTATCATAACTTTAAGGGCGTTCCTGCCCTTGGTTGTAATCATCATAAAAGAACCTCTTTATTCACAAACGGATTAACCGCCCAAAGCAATCATTTTTTCAATGGGTTTCACCGCGGCTTTGCGCAACTCTTCGTCCAAAATAATTTCCTCGCCGCCCGTGCCGTCTATACAATGCAACACGTCGTGCAAGGTGGTGAGCTTCATATTGTGACAAACCAAATCCTTTGAAAGGGGATAAAACTTTTTATCGGGGCAACGGTATTGCAGGTGCTCCACGATAGAATTTTCCGTGCCGATTATAAACTCTTTTTTATCCGACTTTTCCGCAAAGTCCATTATGCCCGAAGTCGAGCCGATATAGTCGGCAAGTGCGCAAACCTCGCCCGTGCATTCGGGATGAACCAAAAACAGCGCGTCAGGGTGAACCGCCTTTGCCGCAAGCACTTCCCTCTTTTCCATTTTCGCGTGAGTGGGACAGCCGCCCGAAAGCAGTTTGAAATTCTTTTCGGGAACCTGACTTTCGACGTAGTTGCCTAAATTTATGTCGGGGATAAACAATATGTTTTTACTATCGAGCGCTTTGCATATCTTAACGGCGCTTGACGAGGTTACGCAGACGTCCGCAACCGTTTTTAATTGTGCGGTGGTGTTGATATACGCGACCACGGCGTAATCGGGGTAGAGTTTTTTGACTTCCTCTATTATTTCCTTATCGAACTGCTCCGCCATAGGACAACCCGCGTCGGGGTTGGACAAAATTACTTTTTTATCGGGCGAAAGCATTTTCACCGTTTCAGCCATAAACCGTACGCCGCACATAACGACGGTCTTTTGCGGAACGCTTTTAGCCTTAACCGCCAAAGCGTAGCTGTCGCCCGTGAAATCGGCAACCTCGCAAACCTCTTCCGACATATAGCTGTGCGCTAAAATACACACGTCGTTTTCTTTTTTTAAGCGGTTTATTCTTTCCTGTAAATCCTTAACCATACTAAATTCCTATTTATCTTATATGGATTATACTATCAGTTTCAGCCTTTGTCAATAAAATGCGCCCGCGGCATTCGCCGCAGGCGCATTTTATTATTTTGTTTAGCCGTTACTTTTGTACGTTTAATAAAACTATTCCTGTGAATACAGATGACACGCAACGCTGTGTCCGTTGCCATAGTCCTTAAACTTAGGTTCAACCTCTATGCACACGTCCATACAACGGTTGCACCTTGTATGGAATTTGCAACCCGAGGGCGGGTTGGCAGGCGAGGGAATATCACCCTGCAAAATAATTCTTTGCATCTTTTCCGACGGGTCGGGCTTAGGAACTGCGGATAACAGAGCCTGAGTATAAGGATGCATAGGCTTATTGAACAAATCGTTTTTGGAAGCGAACTCAACCATATTGCCGAGATACATTACACCGACCTGGTCGGAAATGTGTTCTACAACGGACAAATCGTGAGAAATGAATATGTAAGCGAGATTATTCTGCTCCTGCAAGTCCTTGAAAAGGTTAATTATCTGCGCCTGAATGGATACGTCAAGCGCAGAAACGGGCTCGTCGCAAATTACCATTTTAGGCTTTAATGCAAGCACTTTCGCAATGCAGATACGCTGGCGTTGACCGCCCGAAAATTCGTGGGGATAGCGCTCGAAATAGTGCGGTTGCAAGCCGCAGTTTTGCATGACGTTTAAAATATAATCCTTATATTCCGACTTTGGTACGATGCCGTGTACGCGCACAGCCTCCCCTATCAGCTCGCCGACGGGAAGTCTGGGAGACAGCGAGGAATACGGGTCCTGAAAAATCATCTGGAATTGCGGGCGAACCTTCCGAAGCGCCTCACCTTTCATATCGGTTAAATCCAGTCCGTTGAATATTATTTTTCCGTCGGTTACCGTGGTAAGACGCAATATCGTACGCCCCATAGTGGTTTTGCCGCAACCGCTTTCACCGACTATGCCTATCGTCTTACCGGCTTCGAGATTAAAAGAAATTCCGTCAACCGCACGCAAATATTTGCGGTCCTTGGCGCGTATCGCGTTGTTTAGCTGAAAATATTTCTTTAAATTTTCGACTTTTAAAAGCGGTTCGCTCTCTTTCAGGGCTTCGGTCGCGATATCTAAATCACTCATTTTTTTCTCCTTCAGCACAAAGATAGCATGCAACGCTGTGTGTCGGCGAAACCTGCACCATAGGCGGGAACTCGCCCGAACACTTATCGCAACGCCTGTCGCAACGGTCGCGGAAATAGCAAGTCGAAGGCATATTTATAGGATTGGGAACATTGCCGGGAATATTGAAAAGTCTTTTTACGTCCTTACCGACAACGGGCTTGCTCTTTTGTAAACCTATCGTGTAAGGATGCATAGGATTTTTGAATATTTCTTCTACCGTGCCTTTTTCCACTATTCTCCCTGCGTACATTACCACGACATAGTCCACCATTTCGGCTATAACGCCCAAGTCGTGGGTTATAAGCATAATACTGCCACTGATTTTACCCTTTACCTCACGGAGCAAATCAAGTATCTGTGCCTGAATTGTTACGTCAAGCGCGGTTGTAGGTTCATCTGCAATTATTAGTTTGGGATTGCAACACAGAGCCATTGCAATCATAACCCTCTGACGCATACCGCCGGATAATTCGTGCGGGTAGCTTTTGTAAACGTGTTCGGGCATTGCTATACCTACGAGGGTAAGCATTTCGATACTCTTTTGCTTTGCCATCTCTTTGTCTGCGCCGTTGACGTGCAAAAGAGTTACCTCGTCAAGCTGGTATCCGATTGTGAACACGGGGTTAAGGCTTGTCATCGGCTCCTGAAATATCATTGCTATTTCTCTGCCGCGGATATTGGACATTTCGGAAATGGGCATTTTAGCTATATCCAAAACCTCTTCGTGTTCTTCATAGACCTTTTGGGTTCTGGGTTTGCCAAGCTTGTTTAAAACGGGCTTTTTGACGGTATTACCGTCTTCGCCCGTTACCTCAACGCAAACAGGTTCGGTACCGATACATTTGCGCACTTTAGAGCGGAAACGTATACTGCCGCTTACTATCTGCCCCGCCGGAGCCTGCACTAAGCGCATAAGCGACATACTGGTAACGGATTTTCCGCAGCCGCTTTCGCCGACTACGCCGACGGTTGAGCCTTCGGGTATCTCAAACGAAACCCCGTTTACAGCTTTTACCACGCCGCGGTCGGTGTAGAAGTAGGTGTGTAAATCTTCGAATTCGACTATGTTTGCGGGGTTTTTCATCTCCGTAACGTAATCGTCGCGTGTGAAAGATTTATTACGCTTATTTAAATCTTTAATTGCCCGCGCGTTTTCCTTGGTTATATTTTTTGATTCCTCGCGGGATATGTAATGGCTGTCTTTCTTTTTCATAATTATTTACTTGATTTAGGGTCGAATGCGTCGCGCAGACCGTCGCCGATAAAGTTAAAGCCGAGAACTGCGATAACGATGAGTATGCCCGCGGGCAGCCAA
>JAIDRY010000209.1 GCA_029061465.1 Clostridia bacterium | reverse complement strand
GACCTATTTTTTACGTACGTTAGAAGCTCTGATATAAAAGCGAGAGTAATGTTTTCAAAAAACGAAGAGCTTGACGTTTTGCCGAAATCAATAGATGAAACTTACTGTAAATTCTATTATTTATTTTTAAGGTATGCTTTCAGTATTTATTATGCAAAGTGCAATATTTCTTTACGCTTGATATTCGACGATTTGCCGGAAACCAAAGCAGCATGTGAAAAACTTAAATCTTACCTTGTTAATAATCTGAATATCGTTACGGTGAACCGTGGCAATAAGGTTAATTTAATTGCTAAAGATATAGAAGAAGTTGACAGCAAAAAACATATGGTTTTGCAGTGTATGGACGTAATTATGGGGCTTGTAGATTTTCATCTTAATGCCACAAAAGAGGAGAGGGAAAGCAAACGCGGACAGGCGCGTTCCTCAGTATGGAAATTTATTTTAAGTAAAATTTACGAAATACACGAGAACTTCATTTTGACAGACACAACCGCACCTATCTATTCACATAAGGGGTGGAGAGACCAATATAAGCATTTTGTTTTTAAACAAAAAAATAAAACCCCTGCTATTCCTACATAAACCTTCCACGCAAACGCGCAGCTCTTCGGAAACATCAGAGGTTATTATTAATTATATGAAATTAAAAAAGTTTTATGTGCTTTTCTATAATTAGAATACCATATATTATTGGTTTTGTCAATAGGAATGGTGCAAGAAATTAACGACCATTTAAAATGGTTCTAAAAATTCCGACCATTTAATATATAACCATACTACAACTTAATTAAACTAAAAACAGGCTTGGCTAAACGCCAAGCCTGTTTAAATTATAAATTATTTCGTGGTTTTCTTAGCGGCGGGTTTCTTTGCCGTCGTAGTTGTCTTTTTAGCGGCAGGTTTTTTAGCGGTCGTAGCCGTTGCTTTCTTTGCAACGTTTTTCTTTGCTGCGGGCTTTTCCTTTACTTCTTCAACAGCGCCCTTGCAGTTTTCCTTTAAGGTGTTGAGGCTATCCCAAAGCTCCTGAGGAATACGGTCTTTAATTGTGCCGTTGTAATATCCTTCGATTTCCTCGGCTTCCTTAGCCCACTTAGCTTTGTCGATTGCAAGTATTTCTTTAAGCTCGTCAACGCCGAACTTCTTGCCGTCGTCATATTCGTAGTCGAGGTCCGTTAAATCGATATCCTCAGCCTTGGGCACGAAGCCTATCGCCGTTTCTTCAGCGTCAGCCGCGCCGTCGCAACGCTTCAAAATCCATTCCAGCACGCGCATATTGTCGCCGAAGCCGGGCCACATAAAGTTTCCGTCGGCGTCCGTTCTGAACCAGTTTACGTTGAAAATCTTGGGAGGGTTTTTAACCTTCTTGCCCATTTCAACCCAGTGTGCAAAATAGTCGCCCATGTGATAACCCGCAAAAGGCTTCATTGCCATGGGGTCGTGTCTGAGAACGCCTACCGCGCCAGCCGCCGCAGCCGTCGTTTCGGACGACATTGCCGAGCCTATAAACACGCCGTGGTTCCAGTCCCTTGCCTCGTAAACGAGGGGAGTAGTGGAAGCCCTCCTTCCGCCGAAGATAATTGCCGAAAGGGGAACGCCCTTCTTGGAATTGAACTCGGGTGAAACGCAGGGGCAGTTGATTGCGGGAGCGGTGAAGCGGCTGTTGGGATGTGCGGCGCAAGTCGATTTGTCGTGCTTGTCATACTTCGCGCTGTCCCAAGGCTTACCGGTCCAGTCAATGCAGTGCTCGGGAAGCTCTTTCGTAAGTCCTTCCCACCAAACCGTCATATCGTCGGTGTTGAGTGCTACGTTTGTGAATATAGTGCCGCGTTTCGTCGATTGAAGCGCGTTGTAGTTGGAGTGTTCGTTAGTGCCGGGGGCAACTCCGAAGAATCCGTTTTCGGGGTTGACTGCCCAAAGTCTGCCGTCCTCGCCGACTCTTATCCAGGCAATGTCGTCGCCCACGCACTCTACTTTATATCCCTTATCAAGGTAGTGCTTGGGGGGAATGAGCATTGCAAGGTTGGTCTTGCCGCAAGCCGAGGGGAACGCCGCCGCAACGTATTTCTTTTCGCCGTCGGGGAAGGTTACTCCGAGGATAAGCATGTGTTCAGCCATCCAGCCCTCGTTCTTGCCGAGGTAGGAAGCAATGCGGAGTGCAAAGCACTTTTTACCCAAAAGAACGTTGCCGCCGTAAGCGGAATTCACGGAAATAATCGTGTTGTCCTCGGGGAAGTGCATTATGTATCTCTTGTCTGCGTCCACGTTGCACTTTGCGTGGAAGCCCTTTATAAAGTCGCCGTTTTTGCCAAGCGCTTTAAGGCACTCGACGCCCACGCGCGTCATTATATTCATATTTAAAACTACGTAGATTGAATCGGTTACTTCGATACCTATCTTAGCAAAGGGACTGCCAACAACGCCCATAGAATAGGGGATAACGTACATCGTTCTGCCCTTCATCGAGCCGCGTGCAATTTCGTTTGCAAGCTCGTACGCCTGGCGGGGGTCCATCCAGTAATTGACGGGGCCTGCGTCCTCTTTATTCTTCGTGCAGATAAACGTTCTGTCCTCAACGCGGGCAACGTCGTTTACCTTGGTGCGGTGCAAATAGCAGTCGGGCAAAAGGTTATCATTCAGCTTGATAAGCTCGCCCGATTTAACGGCTTCTTTCTTTAACGCTTTAATCTGCTCGGCGCTTCCGTCAATCCATACGATATTGTCGGGCTGGCCAAGCTCTGCGCTCTCCGCAACGAAATCCAGAACTTTCTTGTTCTTTGTCAGTGCCATAAATTAATCTCCTTAAAAAAATCAAAAACTCTTACGAATAATATTATAATATACGTAGTCAAAAAAATCAAATAAAAAATGCTTCTCACGCGAATAACGCGCTATTCTGCGCGCATTATTCGCCGTGATTTTTAAAGGCTCTGCCTCTCTTTGGGCAATTTTTAAGGGCAAACAATAATATAATTGCCCAAATTCACTCCGCCGAGGCGCAGGTATGCGCAAATTGGGTGCGCAACCTAAAAGCGCGGTTTTTGGTTGCGCCGTGAAAAACAAGAAAATTAATTGCTGTGATAAAATACACAAAAACTACATATTACTACATTATTATATAAAAAAATCGGGCGGGATAGCACTACAATATGAGTATTATCAAGCGCCTAAAAACGGAGGGATAATATGCCGTACACAAAAAACATAGCGGTGATACGCGGACTTAAAGACGGGTTTTCCGCGGACGGGGGGAAGCTTTCGGGTTTGGTCAGGGCTGAAAAATACGGCAGGCATCTGACTGTTGAAACTACGTATATAAATTTTGCTCCGCTTTCTGAGGGCAGGTTCGTAACGGCGGTCACTGACGGAAAAATTACGCTCGTTGTAGAGGACGGGCGCTTCGACGGCGAAAGCGATATGGACACAAGCGGCGGGTTTGCCGCGCTGATATGTTACATAAACGGCGGGGTGTTCCCCGTTGCCACGGCTATATGCGGGAATTTCCGCGACGTTGCGTTAGGAATTAAGGGCGAAGTGGAAAGGCAGGAAAATTTAAAATCGGGCAAAAAGGGCGGTGCGGCACCAGCCGAAAATTTCCGTTACGAGGACGAAGCGATAGCCGAGGAGAACTATTATGAATTTGAAACTGATGAAAGCAAAGGTGCTTTACGCGAGGATAAAAGTAAAGAAAAGAACGGGAAAAAGTTTATTAAAGATGAGAAGGCTGCTTGCGCTGTCGAGAACGAAAAAGGCGGCGTAGGCGGACTTGCCGGCGGCTGTTTTTACGACAAAATGAAGGGCGAAATTGAAAATATTTTAAACACGTATCCGCACATAAACACGCTCGAAGAATTGATAGAAAATTCAAAGTGGGTTAAAATTTCTTACGGCGAAAGCGGCTTTTACGTTTTCGGAGTTATGTTCGGAAAAGGCTCGGCGGAATATATCTGCTACGGCGTGCCCGCGGTAAACCCCGACCGCCCACCTGAAAGTATGAAGGAAATTTCCTCTTACATTCCCGCAAAGGTTGAGGAATACGACGGTGTCTTCGTAATGTACCAAGATGCATTTACAGGAGCCACAATACACGTCCAAAAAGACTGATTTAAAATAGGCGGGGAGTGCTTTTTGCACTCCCCGCCGTAACTTATTTAAGTCCTTTGTAAGGTTTGAAAATTATAAGAGAATAAATGATGAACAGAGCGGACACCGCGTTTATCGCAAGCGTAATGCGGTAGGCGGTTGCCGAGCCGAAGCTTAAAAACTTTAATATATCAAAGCCCGTAAAGGCGTATACACCCGCGCATATCCCCAAAATAATGAGGTTTGCGGTGCACAAATAGCACGTTGCTTTCATACACGGAGTATGCGCGCAAAAAGTTTTATTATG
Organism: Clostridia bacterium; assembly: GCA_029061465.1. Lineage (GTDB taxonomy): Bacteria > Bacillota > Clostridia > Christensenellales > Borkfalkiaceae > Coproplasma. Next base: position 14,723 of record JAIDRY010000209.1, on the reverse strand, counting down.
TATTAAAGGGTAATATTGTCTATAACAAGCTTGTCGAAGTCGGGCGTTTCCGCAAAGTCGCGGGGGAGGAATTTCACCGTGCGGAATTTCGCATAGCTGAAAATATGCGTCTTCAACACGATGGGAGTGGATATATCCAGCTCCTCGCAAATATCGGAAACGTATTTCCAGAACTGCGAATAAGTGAATTTATCGTCGCGCTCGTACGTTACCTGATTTATTATTTTTTCGCCCTTAATGACTTTCGCCCAAATTCTGAACATATTAATATTATACGCAACGGCCCGCGTTTTGACAAACGTTTTGACTTTGCGTTAAAAAAAATATATAACTGTGTTGACAAAAACAAGTTAAAATTATATAATAGTGCAAAGAGCTAACGTGATTTCGCTTGAAGCGAAATCACTTTTACTTATATATTTTTAAGGAGCTGAAATATGGCAGAACTTATTGTAATGACGCAAAAGAATTACGACGATTTGAAGAAGGAGCTTGACTACCTCGTAAAGGTTAAGCGCCCCGAAATTATCGAACGTATCGCGGAAGCGCGCAGTCACGGCGACCTTTCCGAAAACGCGGAGTACGACGCGGCACGCGAGGAACAGCGCTCTAACGAGGGCAAGATTGCGGAGATTGAGTACAAGCTCAAAAACGCGGATATTCTTCAGGAAGACACGGACACGAGTTACGTTCACCTCGGCAGCGTAGTAACCGTTTACGACGAGGATATGGACGAGGAACAGACCTATACTATTACTTCCGTTACCGAAGTTGACGTTATGGCGGGCAAGGTTTCGGTTGAGTCCCCCGTTGGCTCGGCACTTTTAAAAAAGAAGCGCGGCGAAAAGGCTACCGTTAAGTGCCCCGACGGAACGGAGTACGTTCTCAAGATTTTAAAAATAAGCTAAGGAAAAATATTTATGGCAGAAAATAATCAGCAGCTCACCGCCGAGGAAGAGGCGCAGGCGCTTGCCGAGCAGGCGCGCATACGCCGTGAAAAACTGCAAAAACTTAACGGTGAAGGGAAAAATCCTTTCGTAAAAGTTAAATACGAAGTAACCGCGCGTTCGTTAAAGATTAGGGATAATTTCGACACGCTCGAAGGCAAGGAAGTCAGCATTGCCGGCAGACTTATGTCGCGCCGCATTATGGGCAAGGCTTCGTTTTGCCACTTGCAGGACGACGAGGGACTTATTCAGATTTACGTCCGCCGCGACGACGTCGGCGAGGACGATTACGCTTCGTTTAAAAAGGACTACGATTTGGGTGATATAGTCGGCGTAAAGGGCTACGTTTTCAAGACGCAGACGGGCGAAGTTTCCGTCCACTGCACCAAGATAGAAATGCTCACCAAGTGCCTTTTGCCCCTGCCCGAAAAACAGCACGGGTTGAAGGATACCGATATCCGTTACAGACAGCGCGAGCTTGATTTGATAGTTAACCCCGAGGTTAAGGGCACGTTTTTCAAGAGGTCGAAAATCCTTACCGAAATTCGCCGCTACCTTGACGGCAAGGGTTTTCTGGAAGTGGACACGCCCGTTCTGAACACCATAGAAATAGGCGCGTCGGCAAGACCTTTCAAGACAAGACACAACGCGCTCGATATAGATATGTACCTGCGCATTGAGACCGAATTGTATTTAAAACGGCTCATAGTCGGGGGGTTCGAGCGTGTTTACGAGGTTGGGCGCATATTCCGCAACGAGGGGATGGACGCTTTCCACAACCCCGAATTTACCACTATCGAGATGTATGCGGCGTACCTCGATTACTTCGATATGATGGATATCGTCGAAGATATGTATGCACATGTTGCATCTAAGGTTTGCGGCACGACCGATATAACTTATCAGGGAACGGAACTGCACCTCGGCGGCAAGTGGGCGCGTCTTACCATGAAGGAAGCGGTTAAAAAATACGCGGGCGCGGACTACGACGAATGGAAGTCCGACGAGGACGCGCGCGCCTGTGCAAAGAAGCTGGGCGTTACCGTCGAGGAAGGGGAAGCGGCTACGAAGGGACACGTGCTTATCGCACTGTTCGACGCGTTCGTTGAGGACAAGCTCATTCAGCCCACTTTCATTTACGACTACCCCGTGGAAAACTCTCCCCTTGCAAAGAGGAAAGAGGACGACCCTTTGTTCACGCAGAGGTTTGAGTACTTCATATGTGCGCACGAATTCGGCAACGCGTTCTCCGAGCTCAACGACCCTATCGACCAGAAACAGCGTTTTGTAAAGCAGGTTGAAGCAAAGCGCGCGCAGGAGAAAAACTGCAACGCGCAGGTTGACGAGGAATTCGTTACCGCTCTCGAATACGGCTTGCCTCCCACAGGCGGGCTTGGCTTCGGCGTCGACAGACTTGTTATGCTCTTGACCGACAGCGCGACCATAAGGGATGTACTTTTGTTCCCCACTATGAAGCCTAAAAAGTAAACTCACGAAAATTACTTCTCTGTTTATAAACTTCGCATTTCTGCGTCAAGCTTGCGTTTTGTTTTCGGTTACGTACTATCGTGTACGCGCCCTCAACAAATCCGCGCTTTCCTTGAACTGCTCGTTTCTAATCAGAGGGGATATCCGCGTAGTGAATTATGTACGAATACCATATTTTATCACAACTTAAAAAATACGCAAAGGCGGATAAGTCCTTTCATATGCCCGGCCACAAGGCGCGCGGAGATTTCAAAGCGAGGTTTCCGATTGCTCCGTTTGACGTGACCGAGCTTTCCTATACGGACAATCTTTTGTGTCCTTCGGGGATAATCGATAAGGCGCAGAAAGAGATTGCAAGCATAATAGATGCGGAGCAAAGCTTTATTCTGACGGATGGCTCGTCGTCGGGCGTGCTTGCTATGATGTACGCCGCGTCGAAGCACGGTACTAAAATTTTAGTGCCCCGCTCAAGCCACCAAAGCGTGTGGAATGCGTGCAGGCTGTTCAATCTCGAACCCGTCGTAGTCGACGGCGGTATGCATGAGGGAGTTATACTTCCCCCCTCGGTTGAAGAAATTGAAAAGCTTATTGTAAACGATGTTACGATTGCGGGATTGGTTGCGGTATCACCCGACTATTACGGAAATATCGCGCCCTTGAAAGAGTACGCCGAAATACTAAAAAAACATTCAAAGCTCTTGCTTGTAGACGGAGCGCACGGCGCGCATCTTGCCTACGGGCTTGCGGGTTATGCGGGCGAATACGCCGACGTCTGGGTAGACGGCGCGCACAAGACTTTGCCGTCGCTTACGCAGGGTGCAATTCTTTCGGTAAACAATCTTTCGCTTTTGTCCGAAATAAAGGAAGGGCTTTTCCTGTTCCGTACCACTTCGCCGAGCTTTCCTATAATGGCTTCGGTGGAGTACGGAGTAAAGTATATCAAAAATAATCCCGCATTGTTGGACGAGTGTCTTTCGGCAATAGGCGCGTTTAAGGCGAAGTGCCCGTTTGCGCGGTATCCGTCGGCAGACCCTTTTAAGCTTGCAATAGACTGCAAGCCGCTGGGCATTTCTTCCCGCACAGTTGAAAAGGAGCTTGAAAAGAAGGGAATATACGCCGAGCTTTCGGACGGAAGATATATTCTTTTCTACCTCTCGCCCATGACGACGGCGGCGGATTTAAACAAGCTTTTATCCGCGTTCACGGCGGTTGCGGGCAACAAAAAAATCAAAAAAGACTACGTTGAAAGACCCGAGCTTCCTCCCGTTCAGCGCACGTACAGTTATCTGTATTCGCTGAACAGAAAGTACTCTCTCGTCCCCCTGACGGAGGCGGAAGGGCAGATGTGCGCGGGCAACGTCGGCGTGGCTCCTCCCTGCGTGCCGGTAGTGGTTGCGGGGGAAATAATAACGAAAGAAGCGGTTAAAATTTTATCGGAATCAAAGCACGTTTACGGGCTTGAAAACGGTAAAATCCGAGTGGTGGCAAAATGAAAGGTAAGCTAATTGCTTTCGAGGGTTGTGAAGGTTCTGGCAAGAGCACGCAGCTTAGATTACTGTCCGAATATCTCACCGAGCGCGGCGTTGATTTTATTATGACGCGCGAGCCCGGCGGCAGTGAAATTTCGGAAGATATAAGGCGCATAATTTTAAACGGAAAAAACACCGCTATGTGCGACGAGTGTGAAGCACTACTTTATGCGGCTTCGCGCGTTCAGCATGTAAAGGAAAAAATAATCCCCGCGCTGGATGCGGGCAAACTTGTGGTTTGCGACAGATATATTTACTCCTCGCTTGCTTATCAGGGCTATGCGCGCGGGCTGGGTTTTGAGTTCGTCGAGGGGATAAATTCGTACGCAATATCAAATTGCCCCGCTTATATGACTGTTTTTCTGGATATTTCGCCCAAAGACGCGTTCGAAAGAAAGCACGGAGCGGACAAGGACGACAGAATGGAACAGCTGGGGCTTGACTTCCACGAAAAGGTGTATAAAGGTTATAAGGCTCTGCAAGCCTTACACCCCGATATATGCGCCGTGGATTGCAGCGGAACCAAGTGGCAGACTGCGGAGAACATAAAAAAATTACTTATCGAAAGGCACGTAATAGACTAAGTGGAAAAGCTGATAACAGGGACAACTGCATACAAAATATTTTCAGGCGACGTTGCGGCAAAAAGGCTTTCGCACGCATATATGCTTAACTTTCCCGATTCTAAGAATATGCGTGAAGCCTTAGTTATATTTGCGCGCGCGTTTTTTAATGCAGATAAAAATTCGGCGGAAGGTGAAAGGATTACAAACGGAAGCTTTACCGACTTCAAGCTTTACCCCGCGCCAGATAAAAAATTCAGTGCGGAAACTGTCGCGCACATTCTGGACGATTGCGCTATGAAGCCCGTCGAGGGCAGGTGCAAGCTCTACTGCATTGCGGACTTCGACTCGGCTTCCGCACTGCTTCAGAACAAGCTTTTGAAAACCTTGGAAGAGCCGCTCGAAGGGATACATTTTCTGTTGGGTGTAAGCTCGCTCGCCCCCGTTTTGGATACGGTTAAATCGAGGGTGAAGTTGTTGGAAATTCCGCCCTTTACGGAGGAGCAGATTTATCTTGCGTTGGAGCGGCGCGGACATAAAGAAATAAACGCGGCGGCGGCACGGAGCGCGAACGGCGTTCTGGGCGTTGCTGAAAATATGGCGGACGGCGGCTGGTTTCAGGAGGTGTCGTCTGCGGCTAACGAAATTTGCAGAGTAACGGATTTCGGCGGTGCGGGACAAGCTGCGCTGAAATACGGTGATGCGAAACATAAGACTGAACTTCTCGGCGAAATGCAAAGGCTTTACTTTGCGGCGCTGAGCGGCGGCGGGCTGCCCCTCACAAAACCCGCTTTAACGTTTGCGTTGGAAAAACTGGGCGGCGCGTTTGCCGATTTAAAATTCAACGCTTCCTTTCAGGGGCTTTTGTACGACTTCCTCATAAAGGTTGTCAAGGAGAATGAAAAATGGCTGAAATTACAGGCGTAACTTTTAAGCCCGGCGGCAAGGTCTATTACTTTGCGCCCGGCAAAGGTAATTACGAAAAGGGCAAGGGCGTCGTTGTGGAAACGGCACGCGGCGTCGAGTACGCGACGGTTGTTATTCCGCGCGCAGAGGTTCCCGACGAAAAGATTACTTCACCCTTAAAGCCTATACTTCGCGCGGCTACGCACAAGGACGACGAAACTCATAAAAAGAATATTGAAAGGCGCCCCGAAGCACTCAAAACCGTCAAGGAAAAGATTGCAAAGCACAACCTCGATATGAAGCTTATCGACTGTGAATTTGCTTTCGACGGTTCTAAGGCGGTGTTCTATTATTCCTCGCCCCAGCGCGTGGATTTCAGAGAGCTGGTTAAGGAGCTTTCTTCAACCTTCCATATGCGCATCGAGCTTCGCCAGGTGGGTATCCGCGACGAGATTAAACTGATAGGCGGGATTGCGCCCTGCGGCAGAGAGTGCTGCTGCTCGACGTGCATGCCCAATTTCAAAAAAGTTTCCATAAAAATGGCGAAAAACCAAAATCTTTCCCTAAATCCTCAAAAAATTTCGGGACTGTGCGGCAGACTTATGTGCTGTCTCGAATACGAAAACGACTATTACGCCGAAGCGTGTAAGAAAATGCCCAAGATGGGTTCGGAGGTAGGCACTCCCGCCGGCAAAGGCACGGTAACCAATATCGATATGCTTAAAATGAGCGTGCGCGTTCGCGTCGAGGACAAGCAGAAGGAAACCGTAACCTATAACGACTATCCCGTGGAGCAGCTCCGTTTCCGCAGACCCCCCAAGGAGAAGGAGCAGGACGAAGAGGAAGATAAGGCATAGCGAATTATTTTAAAATTATTTTCTTTCAACCTCTTTACACGTGACAAAATGTATGATATAATCATAAAACAAACGTATTAAAAACGGAGGAATATTATGGCACATTCAATCAGTGACGAGTGCGTAAGCTGCGGCGCTTGCGCCGGAACCTGCCCCGTTGAGGCAATTTCGGAAGGCGCAGACAAGTACGTGGTAGACCCCGACGTCTGCATCGATTGCGGCGCTTGCGAGGACGTTTGCCCTACCGGTGCAATTAAAGCCGAGTAATTGAAAGAATAAAAAGGCGGGGATAGCCCCGCTTTTTTACTTTACGAAATTTTGCTTAGCTTATAGCCTTTGAAATACGGCGTTGCGCTGCGGCAACCCTCGGTTATTTACTTTTTGTAAACGCCCTCGGGTTTTCCTCGCGCGCCTTGTCTTTCTCGGCTCTTAGCCAAGCAATTTGTTAGGGTAAAACTATGCTCAAAGACGACGAAGTATTGGAAGAATTTTTTGAGGATAAAAAGATTATTCAGAACGTTAAGCTTTACCGCTTCACCTCGGACAGTATTCTGCTGTCGCGTTTCGCCCGCGCGAAGTACGGCGATAACGTTGCGGACTTTTGTGCAGGAAGCGGAGTGGTAGGGTTTCACTTTGCGTGCCTTAACGAAAATCTTTCCTCGCTTACTTTATTTGAGATGCAGGAAAGCCTTGCGGATATGGCGCGGCGAACGGCGGAGCTGAACGGTTTTGACTGCCGCGTAGTCGTCTCGCGGTTGCAGGATATCGGGCGTGAATTCGACGACAAATTTTCTTTGATACTTTGCAATCCGCCGTATGAAAAGGGCGGCTTTGAAAACGAAGTTTACGAAAAGGCAATCTGCCGTAAAGAGATAACGTTGACTTTACCGGAGATTATAGAGGCGGCGTTTCGGGCGCTGAAATTCGGCGGCAGGCTGAACATATTACAGCGCGCGGACAGGTCGGCGGAGCTTTTATATCTTTTGAAAAAACGCGGGCTCGAGCCCAAGAGAATACAGTACGTTGCGGGCGCTCCCGACGCTAAGCCCTACCTCGTTATGGTCGAGGCGGTCAAGGGCGGAAAGGAAGGGGTTGACGTTTTACCCGTGATTATAAATAAGAGGTGAATTATGAACGATAAACAGCTAGTAGAAAAATTGAGTAACGCGTACGGCGTTTCGGGTTTCGAAGACGACGTCATTGCAATAGCCCGCGAATATCTCAAAGATATCGCGGATTTCGAAGAGGACAGTATGCGCAATCTGTATATCCGTCCAAAGTACAATAAGGGCATTCGTCCGCAGGTTTTGCTGGACGCACATTCGGACGAAGTCGGCTTTATGGTTCAGGCAATCAAGCCCGACGGCACGCTGCGCTTTATCCCCGTAGGCGGCTGGAACGAAAAGAGCCTGCCCTCGTCAAAAGTAGCGGTTTACACTAAAAAGGGATATATAACAGGGGTAATTGCCGCACAGCCACCCCACCTTATGACGGCTGAACAGCGCAACGCTCCCGTTACCATTTCGTCCCTATTTATAGATATAGGCGCGACGAGCGCGGAGGAAGCGGCGGCTTTCGGCGTTGAAGTGGGCGCGCCCGTTGCACCCGCAACCAAATTCGAATACGATGAAAAACACGGCTTATACCACGGCAAGGCTTTCGATGACAGACTTGGCGTAGCAGCGCTGCTCATTGCTGTAAAAGAACTTGCAAAAGCGTCTTTAAACGTGGATATCCTCGGGGTAATCTCCTCGCAGGAAGAAGTGGGCGAAAGGGGTATAACCGCGGCAATGCACAGGATTAAGCCCGACGCCGCTATATGCATAGAGGGCTGTCCCGCGGACGATACCTCGGCTCCCTCGTATATGATACAGGACGCAATCCGAAGCGGAGTGATGCTCCGTCATATGGACGCAACGGTTATCTGCACGCCGAGGTTCAATAGCTTTGCACAAGAGGTCGCAAAGGAAAGCGGCGTAAAAATTCAGATGGCGGTGCGCTCGGGCGGCGGCAATAACGGCGCATATATAGTGTCTTCAAACGGCGGTACTCCCGTGATAGTTGCGGGTATACCGGTAAGATACATTCACACCTTCAACTGTATCGCCGCCGAGGAAGATTTGTATTCGACGGTGAATTTGTGCGTCGAGCTTTGCAAAAAGCTTGATGGAAAAGTTATAAAAGGCTTTTAATGAGCAAGCGTAAAAAGGGATATTTAAGGCGGTTTGCCGCTTACTACAAACCGCACTTAAAGCTGTTTATAATCGACATTTGCTGTGCATTTACCATTTCGGTTTTTAATCTCGTTTATCCTTATATCACAAAAGAAATAATAAATAACTACGTGCCGAACAGCATTCTGAATTTATTGCTTGCGGGGTGCGGACTGCTTTTAGGACTGTACGTTATCAAAGCCGTACTCAATTACGTTTTGCAGTATTGGGGACATATTGTGGGGGTAAGAATGCAGGCGGATATGCGCCGCGAGCTTTTTCTCCATTTGCAAAAGCTCCCCTTTTCGTACTTCGACGACAACAAGACGGGCGTCATAATGAGCCGGATGACAAACGACTTATTCGACATCTGCGAGCTCGCGCACCACGGCCCCGAGGACGTGTTCTTGTCAACGGTTACCATGATAGGCGCGCTAATCGTCCTGTGTTTTATAAACGTTTATCTCGCGCTGATTACGTTCGCCTTCGTTCCTTTAATAGTTCTCGTCGCGGCGCTTATGCGCAAGCGCCAGCGCAGAACTTCGCGGGCGGTGCGCGTGGTGCAGGGTGAAATAAACGCGGATATCGAAAGCGCCGTTTCGGGCGTGCGCGTTTCCCGCGCGTACAGCGCAAGTGACCACGAGTGTGAGAAATTCGAAGAGGGCAACCGCGCGTTCGTCAAAGCAAAGAGCAGACAGTTCAAGGTAATGGGCGAGTTCCATTCCTCAATGAACTTCTTTATGGACTTTCTGTACTTCGCCGTAATTCTGGCGGGCGGACTGTTCTTTTATTACGGAATAATCAACGTGGGAGAGTTCACCGCGTTCGTGCTGTACATTACGACTTTGATTTCGCCTATCCGTACCCTCGTCGATATATTCGAGCGTATTCAGGACGGGATGACGGGCTTTGTCCGCTTTTGCGATATTATAGACACCCCGCCCGAAACGGAGAGCGGGAACAAAATTATCCCTGGCGGAATAAAGGGCGAAATAGTTTTCGACAACGTAACATTCGGCTACGGAGAAAATTCGCCCAAGGTAATAGAGAATTTTTCAATGAAGGTCGGCGCGGGCAGGACTGTTGCGCTCGTCGGTCCTTCGGGCGGAGGCAAGACTACGCTTTGCCATCTTATTCCGCGCTTTTACGAGATAGACGGCGGAAAGATAACCTTAGACAGTTACGATATCCGCGACCTTGACAGAGAGTTTTTGAGAAAGAACATAGGGATTGTCCAGCAGGACGTCTTTCTGTTTAACGGAAGTATCCGTGAAAATATTGCTTACGGCAATTTCGACGCCACCGAGGAAGAGATTATCGAGGCGTCGAAAAAAGCCAACATACACGACTACATAACGGGACTGCCCGACGGCTACGATACTAACGTGGGCGAGCGCGGCGTTAAGCTTTCAGGCGGACAGAAACAGCGCGTTTCTATCGCACGCGCTTTTTTGAAAGACCCGCCCGTGCTCATTCTGGACGAGGCGACTTCGGCGCTCGACAACGCTACGGAAATGCTTATCCAAAACTCGCTTCAATCTTTGAGCGCGGGGAGAACTACCTTGATAGTTGCGCACAGGCTTTCCACGATAAAGAACGCGGACGAAATTATAGTAATCACTTCCAACGGAATAGAGGAGCGCGGCACCCACGACGAGCTTATAAAGCTTGGCGGAGTTTATAAGGAATTGTACGACTATCAGTTTAAAAATCTGTAAAAATAAAATTTACCGTTTGACTTGCGTTCGGTGGGTTATGCGGAAAAGAAATAAAGAAACAAGGTTAAGCGGAACGCTTATTATGGTTTATTTTGTAGCAACGCCGATAGGCAATTTGAAGGATATAAGTTTACGCGCTTTGGAAGTGCTGCGTGAAGCCGACGTGATTTTCTGCGAGGACACGCGCCATTCGATAAAGCTTTTAAACGCGTACGAAATAAAAAAGCCACTGCGAGCGTGTCATAAATTCAACGAGCGCGAGGCGGCTGAAAAAATAGCCGAAGTATCGCGCGAGGGCAAAACTGTTGCGGTCATTTCGGATGCGGGTATGCCCGTAATTTCCGACCCCGGCAATATCGTGTGCGAAGTCCTGCGCGAGGCGGGTGAAAGCTTTACGGTAATCCCCGGCGCAAACGCCGCACTTTCCGCATTAGTGCTCTCGGCAATGCCCGCGGGCAGGTTCGCGTTTATCGGCTTTCTTCCCGAGAAATCGGGCGAAAAGAAAAAGCTTTTAGAAAGCTATAAACACCTGGATATGACGCTTTTATTCCACGTCGCACCGCAGGATTTGGACAGGGATATATCCGCAATCTCCGAAGTGTTCGGGGACAGAAAAGCGTGCGCCGTAAGAGAGATAACCAAGCTCCACGAAGAGGTAATTCCGTTCAATTTGGCGGAAGGTCTTGCGGGCGAAAAGCGCGGCGAGTACGTGCTCGTAGTCGAGGGTGCAAAGTATTCTAACGAGCTGATCGACTTGACGGTAGAGGAGCATTTGCGCAAATATATCTCCGAGGGAATGGATAAAAAGGACGCGGTAAAAAAGGTGGCAAAAGACAGGGGCGTTTCCAAATCGGAAATATACAAGGTAGCGATAGGGCTTTAAAATGAAGGGAAATTTTAACGCGGTAAACAAAAGTAATTCAAGCATATTGTGGTACTTCCTTAAGGGGAGTATCTTTGCTTTTACCGTGGCAATTTTTGCAAATATCATCTGCACGCTGTGCACCACTGTTTTGCCGCTAATCATAAGCTTTACCGTCGACAGCGTACTCGGCACCGAGCCCGTTACCGGCGCGTACGAAACCGCGGCGGCGCTGTTCGGCGGCGTTGAAAATATCAAAGCCAACGTTTGGATTCCCGCCGTACTCATTGCGGCAATCGCGGTAATAAACTCGCTGTTCTCTTACGCCAACAATTATTTAAACAGCGCGGGCAACCAGACGCTTATAAGGAACATGCGCGACAACCTCTTTTCCCACGTTCAGCGCCTTCCCCTTTCAAGGCAGGTTATGACGAGCACGGGCGATGTAATACAGCGATGTACGTCCGACGTGTGGAACCTTTCCAACTTTATTTCAAATCAGATGGTTTCGCTGTTCCGTATAGTAATTACTATGGTAATATCCGTAGTCTTTATGTTTATGATGAACCTCATTCTTGCGGGAGTTTCGCTTGCGCTAATCGTAATAATTACCACCGTATCCATGCTCTTCCGCGTGGTTATGCAAAAGCGCTTTAAAGCCTGCGACGAGCAGGAGGGAGTGCTGTCCGCGTGCGCACAGGAAAACCTCACGGGCGTGAGAGTTGTGCGTGCGTTCGGCAAGGAAAGGTACGAGCGCGACAAGTTCGAAAAACAAAACGAGTATTACACGGGGCTTTGGGTAAAGACCGGCAAGGTAACCGCCGCATACTGGGCAAGCACCGAATTTTTAAATACCTTACAGCTTTTAATTATTATCGTTGTCGGCACGATATTATGTATCCAAAAAAGCCTCACCTCGGGCGAGCTGATAGCATTCATTTCCTACAACGCACTGCTCATAACGCCCTTGCGCGAGCTTGGCAGAATTATATCCCAGATGTCCCGCGCGGGCGTAGCTCTGGGCAGAATATGCGACGTCATGAAAGCCCCCGCCGAGGAGCTTGGCGAATACGAGGGCGAAATATCAGGGGATATAGTTTTTAAAAACGTATCCTTCGGCTACGGCGAAAAACCCGTTTTAAATAATATAAATTTAACTGTGCCCAAAGGCTCGGTACTCGGAATTATAGGGGAAACGGGCAGCGGCAAATCAACGCTCGTAAGCTTAATATCAAGACTGTACGAACCGACCGACGGCGCAATATTTATAGGCGGTACCGACTTGCGCGAAATACCCCTTGCAACCCTGCGCGCCAATGTGGGGCTTGTCTTGCAGGAGGGCTACGTGTACTCGCGCACGGTCGGTGAAAATATCGCGATAGCCGCAGATTTCGCTTCGCAGGAGGATATAGTTTCCGCGGCGCAAGCCGCCTGTTTACACGATAATATATCGGGGTTTACCAACGGTTACGATACGGTAGTGGGCGAACGCGGCGTTACGCTTTCGGGCGGACAGCGGCAAAGGGTTGCTATCGCGCGCACGCTTATGCGCAAAGTTCCTATAATGATTTTCGACGATTCGCTTTCCGCGGTAGACAGTGAAACGGACGCGGCGATAAGGGCAAACCTGAAAAAGCTCTTTAAGGGCGCGACGGTAATTATAGTATCGCACAGGGTAAGCACGGTTATGGACGCGGATAATATAATAGTGCTCGACGGCGGGCGCATAGCCGAAAGCGGAACGAGCGCCGAATTGATTGAAAAGGGCGGCATATATGCGGGTATTTACGAAATGCAGACTGCTTTGCCCGACGAGCTGAAAGGGGGTGCGAAGTGAAAACCGTAACCACTAAGCAAGCCTTTTCAACTCTATTCGGATTTTTGAAGGTACATAAAAAGCTACTTGCTGTTATGCTCGTGTGCGAGCTTATGATAAGCGCGGTCAGCGTAATAACTCCGCTTTTCCAAAGTTACGCCATCGATAATTTTATAGGCAAAAACACGCTTGACGGTCTGACCTGGTTTATCGTCGCATACTCCGTCGTGGTGCTTCTCTCTTCCGCATTGCAATACGTTGAAACGCGCAGCGGAATGAACCTTGAAATGTTTTTATTGAGGGATATGCGCAGGGCAACGTTCAATAAACTGCAAACTTTGTCCGTCGCGTTCTTCAATGTAAACAGCGTGGGCGTACTGCACGCGCGAGTGATGAGCGATACGGAGAAGATAGGCGGCACGGTCGTCTGGGACGGCAACCACGGTATAAGAAATATCGTCTACGTTGTCGGCGCGGTGGCGGTTATGTTTTCACTCAACGCGCTTCTGGCGCTGTGCGTGCTTACAATAGTTCCGTTGATTGTCCTTACCACCGTGTTCTTCCAGCGCAAGCTGATAAGGCTTAACAGGAAGGAAAGGGAGATTAACGCCAAGCTCACCGCGGGCTTTAACGAGGGCATTACGGGTGCGCCCACTACCAAGTCGCTTGCAATAGAAAGCAAGCTCGACACAAGCTTTTACCTCAACACGCGCGAGATGAAAGCAAAGAGTTTACAGCTCGTGCATTACCGTTCTCTGTTCTATTCGATAATAACCTTCGCCTCGTCGCTGGCGCTCGCCGCAGTGCTGTGGTACGGCGGCGTGATTACCTTGGAACAGCTTATCGGGATAGGGACGCTGAGCGTATTTATGACTTACGCGCAGGGGCTTGTCGCGCCGGTGCAGTGGGCTATTTACGCCATAGCCGATATCCTCGGCGTAAAGGTAAATTTAGAAAGAGTAACGGCGCTTTTGAATACGGAAAGCGACGTTAAGGATACTCCCGAGGTCATCGAAAAGTACGGCGACGGATTTAACCACAAGCGCGAGAACTGGGAAAAGATTGAAGGCGACGTCGAGTTTGAGAACGTGTCGTTCAAGTACCCCGACGGCGAGGAATACGTGCTTGAAAACTTTAATTTAAAAGTGCCGCGCGGAACCAACGTTGCAATAGTCGGTGAAACGGGCGCGGGCAAGTCCACGCTTGTAAACTTACTTTGCAGATTTTACGAACCGACTTTGGGCAGAGTGCTTATCGACGGAAGGGACGTGCGCGAACGCTCGGTCGGCTGGCTTCACGCAAATATCGGATACGTACTACAATCGCCGCACCTGTTTTCGGGTACGGTCAGGGAAAACCTGTTGTACGGCAAGGCGGACGCGACGGAAGAAGAGCTTGCCGCCGCGATAAAGAGCGTCAACGCGGACAAGGTTATAGACAAATTAGAAAACGGACTTGACAGCTTTGTGGGCGAAGGCGGCGGAACCCTCTCCACCGGTGAAAAACAATTAATTTCCTTTGCAAGGGCTATTCTTGCCGACCCCGCGTTGTTTATTCTGGACGAAGCTACTTCGTCTATAGATACGCTTACCGAAAAATTAGTGCAGGACGCGGTTGAAAAGCTTATGGAAAACAGAACCAGCTTTATAATCGCGCACAGACTTTCAACCGTAAAAACCGCAGATATTATCCTCGTCGTCGACGGCGGAAAGATTATCGAGCGCGGCACCCATTCGGAGCTATTAAAACAAAAGGGACACTATTACAACCTCTACTTAAAACAGTTTAAAGAGGAAAACGAAAAATAAAGTCGCGCCGTTAATC
>JAIDRY010000208.1 GCA_029061465.1 Clostridia bacterium | reverse complement strand
ACGGCTTTATTCCGTCAAGCTGGAAGCTTATTGAAGTTGAAAGCGGAAAGGTGATAAAGAGCGGTATAGCGGATTAAGATATACTTCCCGACGGCACTTTTATAGTTACCAACGGCAGGCGCATTTTCGCAATAAAGGACGGCAAGACGACAAAGCTTTGCAATACCGAAAAATGTCTGGTCGTCGGCTGCGAACACAAATCGGAAACTTCTTCCGACCTGTTCGGTTTCTGAGCATAATACGATTGACAACATTAAAGCAAAAGCGTATAATTTAAATAATTTTTTAATTACCAAGGAGAAATCAAAATGTCCATGCATCCCGATTGCGAACGCATTATGCTTACGGAAGAACAGCTAAGGGCAAGAGTAAGGGAAGTGGCTCTGCAAGTGGATAAGGACTTTGCGGATAAGCGCCCCCTAGTAGTTGGAATTTTAAAGGGCAGTATAATTTTCTACGCCGACTTTATAAGATGTTTATCTATGCCCGTCGAGCTTGACTTTATGGTTGTTTCGAGTTACGGCTCGGGTACGGTTTCGTCCGGTAAACTCAAAATTAAAAAGGACTTGGACAAGGATATCAAGGGGCGCGACGTAATAATCGTTGAGGACATCATAGACAGCGGTTTTACGCTTGCAAACTTAAAAGCATTACTCCTTGAACGCGGTGCGGCTTCCGTCAAAATCGTAACGCTTTTAAACAAGGCGGAGAGGCGCGAGTACGATATTGCCCCCGATTACAACTGCTTTGATATCGAAAACGAGTTTGTTATAGGCTACGGTCTCGACTATGACGAGCAGTACCGTCATCTGCCCTATATAGGTATTTTAAAGCCCAGCGTTTACGAAAAATAATTTTTAATCGAAATTAATTGATATTTACAATAAAATTATATATACTGTAAGTATAAGATAACTCAGATACGGAGGAAAAATGGAAGAAGAGAGCAAGGGAATTTCCATAGGGGAAATTTTTAAGACTATATTTTTAAAAAAGTGGCTGGCGCTAATCGTTGCGCTGTGCATAACCGTCGTCGGCATACTGGGAATACAGCTTTTATACAACAGAATGAAAGAGGTGTACACCACCGAATTCAGTTTGAGACTGCCCGGTTACCTTAACGGCGAATACTACACATTCCCCGACGGTACCGTAATGCACTACGCCGAAATGGTATCTTTAAGCGAGCTTGAAGCGGTAAAAGACAGTTCGGCTGATTTTGAAGGTATCGATATTTACGATATGGCAGAAAAGGGAAATATCGAAATAAAGCGTAACGTCTACGTCGACGACGCAGAAAACAGCACGGCTTCGTTTACGATAAACGTAAGCAAAAAGTATTTTAAGGACTATGAAACGGGTAGGAAGTTTTTAACTACGCTTATTTCCCGCCCCGTTGCAAAGTACGCTCAGACTGAGCCCAACCATTATGTATATCTCGACCTTTCCAAAAATGCGGATACGTACGGCAGAGAAATATCTTTGTTGCAGTCGCAGCTCAACTACGTTTTGGGCAGGTTTGAGAGTATTCAGTCGACTTACACAAACAACTTTGTCGCAGGCGGCAGAACTATCAAATCCTACGTGGACGAGCTCAACAGCTATAAGAGTAAAAATACTTTAAACGTACTTGCGGGAAGAGTTGAAAGGGAATATATTTTAAAGCATGACGACGACTCCGTTAAAAAGGAGTACGAGCTTAAAAAGATAAATCTTGAAAGAGAGCTTAAAGTAGCAAGAGAAACTTACGAAGACATTAAAAACAGCGGTACCGCTTATCTTGACGGAGCAACGGTACTTAAATCGCAGAGGGATTTAATAGGCAACCTTGAAATTCAGCTTGACGACGTCAACGAGTTTTTAGCTAAAATTTACGCAACTCACGTAGACAGCGAATTCGAAACCGAGTACGTCGAACCCGAATACAAGCAGCTTAAAGAATATACCGATATGCTTGAAGTGGTCGTTAAAGAAATGTACTCGAAGACCGCAACCGTTTCATACTTCAACGTAAACGAGGTTATCTCGGACGGCGGAATGGGACTTGTAATGAGCGGCGTGATAAGCCTTGTGCTCGGCGTAGTAGTTGCGTGCGTAGTTGCATACGTCGTCGGAAGGCTTGAACTCAAAAAGCGTGAGACGGCGGGCGATAATACGGAAATACCCGTTGTTTCGGCGGAAATACAGGCGGCTGCCGCTGTAACGGAAGACGATACGAAAGAAGATAAAAAAGACTGATAAAAAATCAATTCACCCCTTCAAAAGGGGTGAATTTTAAAAATTATGAAAAAAGTAAATTCAAAGCTTTTGGCGGTAGATATAGCCGAATGTGCCGTGTTTGCGGCTTTAATGGTTGCGGGCGCGTTTATAACAATACCGTTCCCGCTCATGCCGTTGACATTTCAGACGGTAATAAGCGTGCTTGCAGGGCTTCTTCTCGGCGCAAGAAAGGGCGCCGTAAGTATGGCGGTTTACTGCTTTGCGGGGCTCATCGGCATACCCGTCTTTACGGGCGGCGGCGGTATTTTCTACGTTTTAAAACCGTCGTTCGGCTACATATTAGGTTTTATATTAAGCGCATTTGTTGCGGGCGTTATTGCGGGCAGAAAGGGTTTGCCGTTCTGGCGGTACATTGTCGGCGCAGTCGCAGCGGTTATTGCGGACTACGCGGTGGGCGTGCCTTACGGTATTTTTGCGGCGCACCTTCTCGGCGTTGAGGACCTTGCGGGGCTGCTCGTTACGGGCAATCTCATTTATATGCCAAAAGATTTGGTTTTAAGTGTGCTTGCCGGGGTGCTTTCCTGGCGCGTGCTTCCGCTGATAGACAAAGGCAGAAGAAAGGTAAGACAGAAATAAATTAATCTCCGTGCTTAAATGCACGGGGATTTTTTGTTGCAAAGACACGGCTGTTATGGTACAATAACTCCGTACATTTTAAAAGCGCACAGCATATAATTTTGGTATGCAGAAAACTTTGTCGTATATCAATTTGCGCGCCGTGAGAAATAACGCGCTTAAAATCCGCTCGGCTTTGGGAAAAAGAAAATTTTTCGCCGTAGTCAAAGCCGACGCGTACGGCCACGGCGCCGAGGAAGTAGCGCGTGCAATCGAGGATATTGCAGACTGCTTTTGCGTCGCCATTATCGACGAGGGGGTAAAACTCCGCGTTGCCGGTATTACAAAGCCGATACTCGTATTTACTCCGCCCCTCGACGTCGGTGATATTATAAGAGCCAAGGCTTACAATCTTTCGGTTACGGTCAATTCCGTGCATTCGGCGCAGCTTTCAAAAGGGCTTAAATGCCACATTAAAGTGAATACCGGTATGAACCGTTCGGGTTGCAACCTTTCAGAACTTGACGAGGTTTTAAAAAATCTTAGCGCCGATGATATAGAGGGGTTATATTCCCACCTATACGCGCCCGAAAATAACGCGGCAAGTGCAAAACAGCTCGCGCTCTTTAACGCGGCTGAATCAAAGGTAAAAAGGGTATGCGCCAGCGCGTGCGCGCACCTTGCGGCAAGCGGCGGAATACTTCGCGGCGGAAGCTTTTTAAAGAACGGCGCGCGTGCGGGGATTTTATTGTACGGTTACGCCCCCGCGGGGTTTTCAAGGACGGGCTATATACCCGCGCTAAAAGTGTACGCAAGGCGCACACAGGTTACGCCCTATATAGGCGGCGGCGTCGGCTACAATATATCCGATAAAAACTATAAGGATTTGAACATTTACCGCTTAGGCTATGCGGACGGATTTTTCCGCGGTGTGCCGCTCGGTGAAAAAACGCTGTGTATGGACGCGTTTATAAGCGCCCGCGGCGAGGAGTTCCGGCTTGTAATGGCGGACGCGGACGAGTACGCCGCCAAAGCTGGGACTATCTCTTACGAGGTGCTGTGCAGCGTTACAAGGCGCTCTTTGAAAATTTATGAAAGATGAAATCCGTTACGTGCAAAAAATAAAGCGCAAGTATTTCGAGGGCGTCAGGCGCGAGTTCGCCGACGAGGTGATTTACCAGAACTTTATGACGGTCTACGGCGCGTATAAAAGTTTTTTCATATATAATTCTTTCGGCACGGAAGCGGACACAAAGCGCATTATCGCAGGTTGTCTGGAAGCGGGCAAGGACGTTTATCTTCCCAAAGTCGAGGGCGAAAACATTTTCCCCGTGCCGTACGGTGAAATGAAAAAGGGCGCGTTCGGCGTGGAAGAGCCGTGCGGACAAGCCTATAAGGGAAATATCGACGTTGCCGTAATTCCACTTCTGGCGGTCAACGACAGAGGGTTTCGGTTAGGCTACGGCAAAGGCTATTACGACAGATTTTTAAAGGGCAGAAATATAATTAAGGTCGGGCTGGGGTACGGCTTTCAGCTCGCGGATTTTAAAGAGGACGGGTGGGACGAGCCTTTGGATTCGTTCCTCACCGAAAAGGGGATATACTATTTTGGAAAATAAACTAACCTTGCGCGACGTGTGCAAAAAAATATGGTATGAATTTCTGGACATGCTTGCGGGCGCGGCGTTTCCGTTTATGCTTATGCTCATTTTAGGCGCAACGGTGATAGGCTTCGTCGCGTACAACGGAAAGGACGACGTTCCGCTTCAAGCCGTTATATTGGCCGTGGGCGAAATAATGCTCATTGCCGCCACGGTAATTTTCGGCAAGCAGAACGGCGCTTCCGCATACAAAAAGACGATATTCAACGAAGGCAAGCGCGCCGCAGGCTCTACCGAGCTTAAAGTATTGCTGCGCACCGGCGAATACGCACCCTATAAAGCCGCAATAATAGGCTTTATCGCGTGCGTGCCGTTTATGCTCATAAATTTAATTTACTGCATTACCCCCGCAACGTGGTGTGAATTCCTTTTATCTTACGTTTTCGGCTGGGCTTATTATCCATTTAATCTTGGCAAGTTAAGCCCCTGGTTCAACTATATTGCGGTTATACCCTATATCGCGGTGCACGTTGTCGCGTATATTTTGGGCGGCAACACGGAAAAGAAAAAACAGGAAATTATAGATAATCAGGACGAAATACCTACTAAACGCGGTAAGAAATGAGAATAATCAGCGGTAAATACAGGGGACTAAAACTAAACGAATTTGACGGAAACGCCGTCCGCCCCACAGCGGACAGGGTAAAGGAAAGCCTTTTCAATATCCTTTACGGCAAGGTTGCGGGGGTGCGCGTGCTCGATTTGTTCTGCGGCAGCGGAAATTTAGGAATAGAGAGCCTTTCACGCGGCGCCGAGTTCGTCCACTTCAACGATATATCAAAGGACAGTGTAAAGCTTTTAAAAAGCAATCTTTCAAAATTGAAAGAAGAAAACTACCGTATAACCAACGCGGATTTTAAAACCTGCCTGTCTTCTGCGGGTGCGTTTGATATAATTTTTATCGACCCGCCGTACAAACTCGAAGCGGGTATCGAAGCCTTAAAGCTGATAGGCGCAAACGGACTTTTGTCCGCGGACGGCGTTGCGGTATTCGAGCGCGACAGAGCGTTCGAGGGCGAAATAGCGGGACTTAAAGCTTTTGACGAGCGCAGGTACGGCAAAACCTTTTTAACTTTTTTCGAGGTGGCAAAATGAAAAAATGCGTATTTTCGGGCACGTTCGACCCACCCACGCGCGGACATATAGAGATAATAGATAAGTGCCTTAAAATTTTCGACGAGGTAGTCGTGGCGGTTATGGTCAACCCCGACAAAGCTCCGCTTTTAACCTCGGAGGAAAGAGCTTCTCTTTTGAAAAAGCTGTATAAAGCCTGCCCCGCCGTAAAGGTGAGGACGTTCGGCGGCGCGGCAGTGGATTTGCTTGCGGAAGAAAAAACGCCATTTTACGTGCGCGGAGTGCGCAACACGCTTGACTTCGAGTACGAAAACGCAAATCACTTTGCAAGCAAAAAACTCAGCGACAATATAATCACAATCTATATCCCCGCCGAACAGGACAGCCTGCATATAAGCTCGTCCGCGGTGAGGACTTCGTTAAAGTTCAAAAAAGATTTTAAGGACTATATACCCGATGAAATACTTGAAGATTTAATTGAAATTTTGGAGAAGAAAAATGTTTGAGAAACAAATTGAAATACCCTCGCCCGCTGAAATTATAGAAAAAACGCCTATGACCGCAAGCCTTAAAGCAATAAAGGCTGAGCGCGACAAACTCATATCTGACGTCCTTTGCGGCAACAGCGACAAGCTTTTATTGATAGTAGGGCCGTGCTCGGCTCACGAAGCCGCGCCCGTGCTTGAATACGTTGAAAGGCTGGGTAAGCTCAACGAAAAGGTACAGGACAAAATAGTTTTAATTCCCAGAATATACACCAACAAGCCGCGCACAAAAGGCGTAGGTTATAAGGGTATGTTTTCCCAGCCCGACCCCACGAAGTCGGAAGATATTTTAAAGGGCATATACGCAATACGCGACTTGAATATAAAAGCGATAACCGCAAGCGGACTTACCGCCGCGGACGAAATGCTTTACCCCGAAAATATCCACTACGTAGAGGACTTGCTCTCGTATATAGCGGTAGGTGCGCGTTCGTGTGAAAACCAGCTTCACAGACTTGTCGCAAGCGGAATAGACGTAGCAGTAGGTGTTAAAAATCCTATGAGCGGTTCAACGCTCGCCTTACTAAATTCGGTTTACGCGGCGCAGAGCGCACAGATTTTCAAGCTGAACGGCTGGCAGGTCAAGACGAACGGCAACCCTCTTGCTCACGCAATACTCCGCGGTGCTGTGGACGGCTACGGAAACGACATACCCAACTTCCACTATGAAACGGTAATGCAGGTGGCGGAGGGTTACGCAAAATCGGGCATGAAAAATCCCGCCGTGATAATAGACGCAAACCACTCCAACAGCGGTAAAAAGTTCAAACAGCAGATAAGAATTTGCGAAGAGGTAATGCAAAACCGCATGTACGACGGTGATTTCAAAAAGATAGTCAAGGGCTTTATGGTAGAAAGCTTTTTGGAAGAGGGAAATCAAACCGAGGACAAGGTTTACGGAAAATCTATAACCGACCCCTGCCTCGGCTGGAAGGATACCGAAAGGCTGATACTCGACATAGCCGACAAGGTTTAAAGTTTTACTTCAACTTACGGAGAAGAAATATGTTTCATAAACAGATAAAAATACCGCCGCATGACGAAATAATAGAAAAAATGCCTATGCCCGCAAGCCTTAAAGCAATTAAGGCGGAACGCGACAAACTCATATCGGACGTTATTTGCGGTAACAGCGACAAGCTTTTATTGATTGTCGGACCGTGCTCGGCTCACGAAGCCGCGCCCGTGCTCGAATACGTTGAAAGGCTTGGTAAGCTCAACGAAAAGGTACAGGACAAAATAGTTTTAATTCCCAGAATTTATACCAACAAGCCCCGCACAAAAGGCGTTGGATATAAGGGTATGTTCTCCCAGCCCGACCCTACAAAGTCCGAGGATATTTTAAAGGGCATTTACGCAATACGTGATTTGAATATAAAGGCGATAACGGCAAGCGGACTTACCGCGGCGGACGAAATGCTTTATCCCGAAAATATCCACTACGTAGACGACTTGCTCTCTTATCATGCGGTGGGTGCGCGCTCGTGTGAAAACCAGCTTCACCGCCTTGCCGCAAGCGGAATTGACGTTGCGGTGGGCGTTAAAAATCCCATGAGCGGTTCAATTCTCGCCCTGTTAAATTCCGTTTACGCTGCGCAGAGTTCACAGGTTTTCAAGCTGAACGGCTGGCAGGTAAAGACGGACGGAAATCCTCTTGCCCACGCAATACTCCGCGGCGCAGTGGACGGTGGCGGCAAAGACGTGCCCAACTTCCATTACGAGACGGTAATGGAGGTGGCGGACGGTTATGCAAAATCGGGCATGAAAAATCCCGCCGTGATAATAGACGCAAACCATTCCAACAGCGGTAAAAAGTTCAAACAGCAGATAAGAATTTGTGAAGAAGTAATGCAAAACCGCATATACGACAGCGGTTTCAAAAAGATAGTCAAGGGCTTTATGGTAGAAAGCTTTTTGGAAGAAGGAAATCAAACCGAGGACAAGGTTTACGGAAAATCCATAACCGACCCCTGCCTCGGCTGGAAGGACACCGAAAGGCTGATACTTGACATAGCGGAGAAAGTATAATGGAAAAGGTTGCCTATCTCGGCCCCGAGGGGAGCTATTCACAGCTTGCGGCAATAAAGCTGCGCCCCGAAGCCGAGCACATAGCATACGGCTCGTTCAGGCTTGTGGTCGACGCTCTGGAAAGGGGCGAATGTAACTTAGCCGTGCTGCCTATCGAAAACAGCTTAAACGGTTCGGTAATAGCAAATATAGATTTATTGCAGTCTACGGAAGATATTTTCACTGTGGAAAAAACGGGGCTTACTCTCGACCACAGGCTTGCAACGCTGACGGGTGCGGATATAAAGGGAATAACGCGCGTGTTCTCCCACGAGCAGGCGCTTGCGCAGTGCGAAAAATATCTCTATAAAAACTTCCCCCAAGCCGAGCTTATCGCGGCACCGTCCACTATGGCGAGCCTCAACGCGCTTGAAACGACAAGCGACGCGGCGATAGTGGGCGCACACGTTAAAAGAGAGGGGATAACCCTTTCAAAAGACAATATCGCGGACTTCACAAACAACGTTACCGACTTTCTTTTGGTCAAAAAAGGCGGCGCTGAAAAAAATAAAAAAAGCGACAGAATTTTCTTTTCCGTTGCCTGTGTTCACTCTGCGGGCGCGCTTTACGACGTTTTACAGCCTCTGCGCGACGGCGGAGTTAATATGACAAAAATACAGTCCCGCCCCATAAGGGGAAGCGCGGGCGAGTACCGCTTTTTTATAGAAGTAGAGGGCGACTTGTCGTCGGAAAAGGTGCGTAAGGTTTTAGACGAAGTTAAAAGCATTTCCCTTTCCTTTAAGCTCCTCGGCGCGTATTTTTCAGACGATAACAAGAAGGATTAAAAAACAAAGTATCCCCTGAATAAACTTCACTCCTATAAATTTTAACGGTTTAACCCCGACGGGCGTAAGGTAAGAAAGCTGTTGCAACAGTATCGAAATCCCGCCGAAGGTTATTAAAAATCCCGCAAGCGCGGCTGAAATTTTACCGCCAGCGGCGGCAAGCGCAACGCAACCTGTCGTGGCTTCGATAAGCCCTGTGCAGACTGCGGCAGACAGGTTGTCTTCTAAAAACAAGCCTAAAAATTTTTGCAGGGGATAGGTTAGACGAAAGTCCGAACAAAATGTTGCGAATACGTAAAAAAAGGCAATGAACCCGCCCGCAACGCATACCGCGGTAACGGCTCCGTAAAAGGAATTATACAGCGCGTTTTTATCGGGGGACGGTCTTTTTAGCTGTGTTTTTCCGCCCGATTTTGACAATAAACAAATTACCAGCGAAACCACGGTTACGGCAAATACGTGGGCGAGTAAAATTTTATAGCCCAAAAACTTGTCGTTGAACATTTTAAACCCCACGCTGCCTATAATAAATAGCGGGCCGGAGGTGGAGCAAAGATACGCAACCTTGTGGCAGTCCTTTGCGGAGATAGAGCCGCAGGTGCAAAATTCCGACACAACGCGGCTTCCCGCGGGATAGCCCGAGCACACCGCAAGCAAAAAGCACGGCGCGGCGGCGGGAGGGAGCTTGAGTTTGTACGCAAAGCGTTTTAAAGGAAGAGCCGCCCTTTCCGCACAGCCTGTCTTAACTAAAATAAGCGTTATTACCATAAACGGAAAAAGCGACGGCAGTACGCATTCCGCCCACATTATGAAGCCGTTAAAACAACAGCTAACGTATCTTTCGGGGCAAATTATTATTGCCGCGCCGAACACGCACAAAGCCGCGCACATCAGCGCGAAACTTAACTTTCTTTTCATTATTTATAAGCTATTTTAAAAAAGGTGATTTTATGAGTAAAACTTTGGGACTTGCCTTAGGTAGCGGCGGTTCGCGCGGGGTTGCCCACGCCGGTTTTATAGCGGCGCTCGAAGAAGAGGGGATAAAGCCCGACTACATTTCAGGCTGTTCAATGGGCGCGGTCGTCGGCGGTTGCTATGCAAGCGGAATGACGTCCGCTGAAATCAAGCAGGCAATCACGTCTATGAAGGCTCGCGATATTCTGGACGTTACCCCCGCGATAATAACAAAGATGTCCCTTCTCCGCGGTAAAAAGGTGCGCGACTTACTTGTGGAATATTTAAAGGTGGAAAAGATAGAGGATATGAAAATCCCATTCCGCTGCGTTGCAACCGAGCTGTATTCGGGCAAGCTTCACGTATTCAAAAGCGGAAACGCGGCGGCGGCAATTCAGGCTTCAAGCTCAATCCCCACGGTGTTCCGCCCCGTGAGAATAGGCAACAAAATGTTCGTAGACGGAGGCTGTCTTTGCCGCGTGCCCGTAAAAGTAGTTAAGGAAATGGGCGCGGACGTAGTGGTGGCGGTAGACGCTTTAAAAAACGCGTCTCAGCCCGTGGATAAGGTTCACAACATAGTAACTATGGTTTTGAGGGTGTTCGACATAATGGATTCGCATATGACCGAGCTGACCCGCGAGACAGAAAAAGGTATGTGCGATTTGCTTATAGAGCCCGAAATGGACGGAATGAGCCAGTACGCAATTAAGGATTTGGATAAGGCTTACGACGAGGGCTATGCCGCAGGCAAAGCCAACGCGCAAAAGATTAAGGAACTTTTAAAATAATGTCTTACGATTTATTCAGCTTAAACGGCAACGAGGATAAAGCAAAACCGCTTGCCGAGAGAATGAGGGCAAACAACCTAAACGATTTTATCGGCCAGCCGCATATCGTTGCGGAAGGCTCGCTTCTGCGCCGCGCAATTTCCTTGGACAGGCTTGGAAGCTGTATTTTCTGGGGGCCTCCCGGTACCGGTAAAACCACGCTTGCAAATATAATAGCCTCGACCACGCACGGCGAATTTATAAAATTAAACGCCGTACAATCGGGCGTTTCGGACGTAAAGCGTGCGGTGGAGCAGGCGCGCGACAATTTAAAGCTTTACAATAAGCGCACGTATTTAATGCTTGACGAGTGCCACCGCTTCAATAAAACGCAGTCCGATTCCCTTCTGCCCGCAATAGAACAGGGCACGATAATTTTTATCGGCTCCACAACCGAAAATCCGTTTGCCTCAATGACACCCGCAATCGTTTCAAGGTGCAGGGTGTTCGAGTTCAAAAGGCTTTCCACAGAGGATATAAAGGGCGCGCTTTT
The DNA here is from genome assembly GCA_029061465.1 of Clostridia bacterium. Lineage (GTDB taxonomy): Bacteria > Bacillota > Clostridia > Christensenellales > Borkfalkiaceae > Coproplasma. Next base: position 781 of record JAIDRY010000208.1, on the reverse strand, counting down.
AAAGGCGCTTTCGGACAAAAGGCGGGGCTTGGGCGGATATTCCACGGAAGTGGAGGACGCGGCTATCGAGCATATAGCCCGCACGTCGGGCGGCGATTTGCGAACGGCTTACAACGCATTGGAGCTTGCCGTTTTGACTACTCCTCCGCAAGCCGACGGAAAAATTATAGTTAAGCTCTCCGACGCGGAGCAATCAATTCAGAAAAAATCGCTTGCCTATAACGAGGACGCTTTTTACGACTATCTTTCGGCTTTCTGTAAATCACTCCGCGGCAGTGATGCAAACGCCGCGCTGTACTATGCAATGCGCCTTGTCGAGGGCGGGTGCGACCCTATGATTATCGCGCGCAGACTTTCCATTCACGCGGCGGAAGACGTGGGAATGGCTGACCCCAACGCGCTGAACGTAGTTGCTTCGGCAATGTACATCTTTGAAAAGACGGGCTATCCCGAAGGTTTGGAACCGCTTTGCGAGGCGATAATTTACGTGTGCGAAGCGCCTAAAAGCAACACCGTGGAAGTGGCTATGAACGCCGCCAAGCGCGACGCGCGCGAAGTTAGGGACGACGAGGGAGTTCCGCCGTATTTAAAAGACAATACGTTTGGTGATAAGCAAACCAAGGCGCAAAGTTCCAACTATAAATATCCCCACAACTTTGCGGGCGGCTATGTAGAACAGCAGTATCTGCCCGATAAATTAAAGGACAGGATTTACTATACCCCGTCCGACTACGGCTTTGAAAAAACCGTAAAGGAAATAAGAAAACAAAAAGGCAAAAAT
>JAIDRY010000207.1 GCA_029061465.1 Clostridia bacterium | reverse complement strand
GTGTAAGCCGTGGTGTAGTCGCGGTGCGCCGACGTTAACAACTCCCTTTCTACGGTATCCGAATAGCCCCCGTCCATACAGCGGCGGTATGCGTTTATCACCGTTGCAAGGTAATATTCGGACTTCATTCTGCCCTCTATCTTAAACGAGCATACGCCCGCTTTTGCAAGCTTTTCAAGATGCTCGCTCATATTCAAATCTTTGGAATTTAAAATATAAGTGCCCCGCTCATCCTCTTCCATTTCAAGCCAGCCGCTGTCAGAAAGTGTGTCGCTCTTTCTCACCGCGTACTTCCACCTGCACGCCTGAACGCACTCGCCGCGATTGCTCTCTCTGCCCGAAAGATAGTTAGACAAAAGACACCTGCCCGAATATGAAATACACATTGCACCGTGAACGAAGGCTTCAATCTCTATTTCGGGGACGAAAGCGTGAATTTCCGCAATTTCTTCAATCGAAAGCTCGCGGGCTAAGACCACGCGCGAAGCGCCCTGTTCGTGCCAGAACTTAACCGCGTATTTGTTGGTGAGGTTGGCTTGCGTGGATATATGTATATTGAGCTTGGGCGCGGCTTTTTTTGCGGCGTAGAAAACTCCGCTGTCCGATATAATCGCCGCGTCCGCACCAATTGAATACAGAAATTTAAAATAATCTTCAAGCGCGTTCATATCCGCGTTTTTTGCAAATATATTTACCGTTACGTAAACTTTTTTATTTAAAGCGTGAGCATAACGTACCGCTTCCGCCATTTCCTCACGCGTAAAGTTATCGGCAAACGAGCGCAAAGAAAAATCCTTTCCGCCAATATAAACCGCATCCGCGCCGAAGTACAGCGCGGTTTTAAGTTTTGAAAAGCTGCCCGCGGGGGCAAGAAGCTCAACCTTCATATTTACCTCTTTAAGGTTACCTTTTTACGCTAATTGCCGCGCCGTTGCCGACGTCCAAAACAGTAGTAAATAGCTCCTCGTCATTGCAAACGGCGTCGATATACTCTTTAACGTGCGCAACCAGTGCCCTACGCTTTTTGGGAGTTTCCACCTCGCCCGTAACATAGCCGAATAACAAAACGTCGTCGGCGTACAATATTCCACCTTTTTTTAAAAGCTCTTTTAGCCTCGGCAGATATTTTATATACTGCACCTTTGCGCAGTCTAAAAATACAAAATCGAACTCGCCGTCGAGGGCGTCTATTATTTCCCCTGCGTCGCCGAAAATTTGGGTAACTCTGTCCGTAACGCCCGCCTCGACAAAGTTTTTTTGCGCTTCGGCGTAAAAGCCCGCGTCGCGCTCTACGGTGGTCAGATGTGCAGTCGGGCACGCGCCGAGCATTGCTATGCCCGAAACACCTACAGCCGTGCCTAATTCCAAAATTTTTTCAGGCTGTTTTGAGCAAACCAGCGTCTGCAAAAGGCACAGCGTTTCGTCGTCGGAAACGGGAATTTCGCGCCTGAACGCTTCTGCGCGAATAGCTTGCAGACTTTCGCTTATCCGCGGCTTATTGAACCGTGCCGTTTCCGTCTGCCTTTCGCCGTCAGACGTATCTTTATGTGCGTAGTTAAAATCGTTCATAACTAAATTTCCACTACCACGGGAACGACCATGGGCGACTGCTTGGTCTTTTTCAGAAGGTAATTTCTGAGTGAACGCTTTATTGCGCGCTTTAACTCGTCCGCACCGCCGCGCGCAATATCAACCCCGTCGATTGCGCGTCGGATAACCTCGCGCATTTCCTTATTATAATCTCTGTGAAAGTCGAATACGAAACCGCGGGAATTAATAGCGGGCTCGCCGACGACTTCGCCGTTTGATAACGCCACCGACACTATGAACAAGCCCTCTTCCGAAAGCTGTCTTCTGTCGTCTATAACGACGCTTGCCTTTTCGTCCTCTATGCCCTCGCCGTCAATAAGACGCGAGCCTGCGGGAATACTTTGCGCCCTCTTCATACCCTTTTGCGTAATCTCCACGCAATCGCCTATATCGGGAATAAATATTCTGCTGTCGGGCATACCTAACTCTTCCGCAAGCTGTGCGTGCTTTTTGAGATGGCGGTACTCGCCGTGCACTGGTATGAAATATTTGGGCTTTAACAGCGTGTGCATTATTTTATGCTCTTCACGGCAGGCGTGGCCCGATACGTGGATATGCTCCAAGCTTTCGTAAACGACGTCCGCACCCTTTCTGTACAGGTTGTTTATTACTCTGTACACGAGCTTTTCGTTGCCGGGTATGGGCGAAGCGGATATAATTACCGTGTCGTTTTCCCCGACGGTAACCGCAGGATTATCGCCGTTAGCCATACGGGTAAGCGCGCTCATAGGCTCGCCCTGACTGCCCGTGGAAACAACTACTATCTCGCTGTCGCGCATATTTTTGATTTTCGAAACGTCAACCAGCACGTTGTCGGGTATGCTTATTTCGCCTATCTTTTCAGCCGCTTCCACAACGTTTAGCATGCTTCTGCCCGAAAGCGCAACCTTGCGCCTGTACTTTACGGCAAGGTCGATAATCTGTTGAAGTCTGTGCACGTTGGAGGCGAAGGTCGCAATGATAATGCGCCGTTTTAAATTGTCGCCAAACAGTCTGTCAAGCGTTGTGCCGACGGTAGTTTCACTCATAGTGAAGCCAGCACGCTCGATATTGGTGCTTTCGCCCATATATAAAAGAACGCCGTCCGAGCCGATAGCCGTTATCGTTTCCAAATCGATAGGCGCACCTGCAACGGGGGTTAAATCTATTTTATAATCGCCGCTGTGGAAAATAGTGCCCTGCGGGGTGTGGATTGCGAACGCAAGCGAACCCGCGATTGAGTGGTTCACGTTAACCGCGCGCACCTTGAAACAGCCGAGGGTTATGGTCTGCCCCGGCACTATCGTCTTTTCCTTTACGTTGTTTAAGTGGTGTTCCCTCAGCTTATTGTCGACCAGCGCAAGTGTGAGCTTGGTGCCTATTACTGGAACGTTAAGCTCTTTCAAAAGATAGGGCACGCTGCCTATATGGTCCTCGTGGCCGTGGGTTAAGATAAGTCCGCGTATCTTTCTTGCGTTGTCCAGAAGATAGGTAATGTCGGGCACGATTAAGTCAAACCCGGGCGTTTCTTCCGTGGGGAATATTGCACCCGCGTCGATAATTATTATATCGTCGCCGCACTCCACCGCCGTCATATTTTTGCCTATTTCGCCCACGCCGCCCAAAAATATGATTTTTACAGGCTTCTCACTCTTAGTCGCGCGCTTAGGTCTGATATTTACGCGGCGCTCCATTTCCGTCTTTACGCTTTTAACTACGCGGTCTACCTGCGGAACGTCCGCCGCAACGAATTCCTTTTGCGGCTTGTTTTTATTCTTCACCGAGGGCTTGGTGCCCTTAGTCTGCTTTTGTACGTTCGGCTGTGCCTTTTTAGGCTTAGCGGCTTGCCTTTGTTGTCTGTTGCCGCTTTGAACGTTCTTTGCCGCACTCTTTCCTGCGTTCGAGGGCGCTACTTTACGCCTTGCGGGAAGCTTTGCCGCGGGTTTTGCTTTTTCTTTTTCCAAAATCTGTCTCCGTTATATATTATACTACACGTTTTATGTAAAAAGGGGTTGATAAATAAATCAACCCCCCGTTTAATATTACTTCCAATTCATATTAAATTTAGTTCTCTTTACGTCTTTGACAAGTCCGTCCTCAATAAGCTCTTCCATGCTCTCGTAAGGATACATTGCCGCGTAGTCACGCTCGGGCACGTTGCGCTTTACGCCGTCGCGCGCTTCGAGCATTTCGTCAATAAGCCTTATCGCCTTTTTAACGCCGCGGGGACTCTTTATTTTAATCATCATCGGGGTGCCGGCAACGGACTTATTGTCCGAAACGTCTTTATGATGATATACACTGAACTCGTGAGTAGCGGGGTCGAGCGCAAGATACAAAACAAGCGTCTTGCCGCGAATCTTGAAGCGGGCTATCGTTTCCCTGCCCTTGTGGAATCTTTCCGCACCCCACGCGATGTTCGAATTTACCTTTCTGTAACTTAACAGCGCGTTTCTCACTTCGCCGTAATAAAGCTTCTGGTCGTCCGTGCTCTGAATTATTCTTGCAATAAAGCTGCGGTTGTACCTCATCATGTTGGCAAAGTCTACGCCGCCTGCAAGCTCTTCCTCGTCTTCGCCGTCGTCGTCCTCGGCTTCGTCCTCTTCGGGCTCTTCCTCGGATTCCTCTTCTTCGGGTTCCTCAACAGGTTCTTCAACCGCTTCTTCGGTAATTTCCTCGACAAGCTCTTTAACAGCCTCGTCAACGGGTTCCTCAACGGGTTGTTCCTCTTCCTCGGATTCCTCTTCTTCGTCGATAACGCCTATTACGTCGGAAACGGTAACCAGCGTTTCTTCAACAATGTAGGGGTCCTCGGTAAACGCCGCTTCACCCCAGACGCTCGCACTGCTAAGCATTATGCCGCTTGCAAGCAATTCCTTAATTTCGGTAAGCTCCTGACGAATGGCATCAAGTCTTTCGTCGGAGAACTTTTCCTCTCCTTCTCCGTCAAAGAGCGCCTTGATTTGCTCAATATCTTTGAGTAATTCTTGGTATTTCTCGTCGGGAATAAGCTGTTCTTCGGGAACAGGCTCTTCTTCGGAAACGGTCTGAACGTGCAGCTCGGCGCCGCTCAGCATTTCCTTTATTTCCTCTATTTCTTTGAGTATTTCTTCGTATTTCTCGTCGGATGTATCCTCTTGTTCACCGTCCAGAAGTTCTTTTATTTCGGATATCTCTTTGAGTAATTCTTCATATTTTTCGTCGGATATAGGCTGTTCTTCGGAAACGCTCTGAACCTGCAATTCGCCGCCGTTCAGTATTTCCTTGATTTCCGCTATATCGCTGCGGAGCTCCTCATAGCCCTCCAATACGGTTGCGGGCTCTCTATCCTCCGTTTCATCAACTGCCTTTCCGTCAAGAAGCTCCTTGATTTCGGCAATATCCTTATCGATATTTTCAAATCTCTCGGCAGTCGTATCCAAAACCTTGACGGAAACGCTGTCCGATACCTTGTCGAGACCGTCCTCGTCAAGCACGATTTCGTAATCGTTGTTCTGCTGTGATTCGATAAGCTTTTCCGTAATAGTCTCGGAAAGCGCCTCGCCGTCGAGCGCGGGCATTGCGCTTATAACCTGCTCGGCAACCTTGTCTGCGATGTCGTCCGTATCGAAGTCGGGCAGATAGTTTGAAAGTACTGCCGCCGCCTTTTCCGCAATGGCGTCCTCGTTGATTCCCGCAACGGTAATCTTTTCGCTGATGCGCGCCGCCATCTCTTCGTAGTCGGTTTCTTCTCCGTCGTTCTCAACAAATACTTCGCGGAGCTTATCCGCAACGGAGTTCGCTATAAGCTCGTAATCGATACGCTTGCAAATTTCCTTCGAAAGTGAAGTGCAGCCTTCGTCGTCGACCAGAATTT
>JAIDRY010000206.1 GCA_029061465.1 Clostridia bacterium | reverse complement strand
CAGCAACGGCTTACCCGCCCACTACCAAATCCAATCCGTAACCCCCTTCGACATGTTCCCCCAAACCAAACACGTCGAGACTCTGGTAGTGTTGAATAGAAAAAATGCGCAAAATTAGTTAAAATTAAACATAAAATTGTCATAATAAAGTTATTCTTGACAATAAATTGTACTCATATCAAAATGAAAGCAACGACATATGGTTTGTTTGGATATTTAAAATTAGTTCTCTCAAAGGTATATCTCGTTTGTTTGGATATGTGAAATAGTTAAAATGGCGTTTATTTGGACATATTATATTTCAATATTTTGAGACCGGTCTAATTAATAATTTGATTTAAATTATCTTTGCAAAATAGTTAAAAATGGTAGTCTGAGTTGGCTACCTTTTTTCTCGTGCGCAGGGTTTATTGACGATTTTAAGTTTTTATAGTATAATAAATATATTAGATTTTTACAAAGTATACGGAAGCTTTTATTTAGCTTTCTGGTAAAACAGTTTGTTTTAATCATGGGAGATTAATAATGAGATTAACAAAAATAAAAATTCATAATTTCCGATGTTTTGGTGATGGGGAAGAGGTAATACCTATTGATGATATTACTTCATTCATAGGAAGCAACAGTACAGGTAAGACAGCGGCACTGTATGCTTTGAATGTTCTGTTTTCTCAAAATAGTGCAGAAAGGGTGTTAAGACGAAGTGATTTTCATTTGCCTAAAACAAAAACGCCGGAGGAACTCGAACAGCAGGAAATGTATATTGAAACTGTTTTTGTCTTCGACGAATTGCAAAGTGCTACAACATCGGCAGTTAATTCAGTACCTCCCTTTTTTCAAAGTTTGGTAGTTGATGGTCCAAAAGGTGCATTATATTTGAGAATTAGACTGGAAGCGCGATGGGAAAAGAGCAACACTGTCGAAGGCGCCATAGACAGCAAGATCTACTATGTAACGTGTCCTGAGGGAGAAAATATAACTGAGGAGAAAAAAGTTGCCGCTAAAAGATGCGATTTGGATCTGATACGCGTTATCTATATTCCTGCTATCCGTGATCCTTCTAAGCAACTTAAAAATGTATCCGGTACGATGATGTATCAGATTATGAGCAGTATTAATTGGAGTGAAGATACAAAAACCGGTATTAAAGAGAAGATCGATGAGTTGAATAAACATTTTATGAGCGAAAGCGGTGTTTCGATATTAGGCTCTTCGATAAATTCCCAGTGGACTGCATATGACTCCGATTCGCGTTATTCCAATGCGCAATTGCGTTTTAACAGCACTGATATTGAATCATCTATACGCAAATCCGAAGTAGTATTTTTGCCGACGGTAACAGGTAAGGAATATTCGATTGATGAGATGGGTGATGGGTTACGTTCTCTCTTTTATATTTCTTTAGTTGACAGTATATTAGACGTGGAGGTTAAAATCCGACTGGAATTGGAAGCGGACCCTGAGCATACATCTTTTAATCGCAGACCTCCTATTTTAACGGTAATAGCCTTGGAAGAACCGGAAAACCACATTGCTCCGCATTTGATTGGGAAGCTGATAATTAATCTTCGAAATATTGCTCAAAAGTGTAATGCGCAAACAATATTGACTTCGCATTCTCCTTCTATTATACGACGTGTTGAACCTGAGAATCTCAGGTATTTTCGTATGAAAACAGAAACTTGCACAACTAAAGTACGTAAAATTACCTTGCCTGACTCGGAAAAACTTGCGGACCAGTATAAATATGTAAAGGAGGCGGTAAAAGCATATCCTGAATTATACTTTGCAAAATTGGTAATTTTGGGCGAGGGTGATAGCGAAGAAATAATTCTGCCGAAATTTTGGGAAGCGAAAAACGGAGGAACTGATTTGAGCGGAATTTCTTTTGTCCCTCTGGGCGGACGGCACGTTAATCATTTTTGGCGTTTGCTGGACGATTTAAAAATACCGCACATTACATTGTTGGATTTAGATAGAGAGCGAGAAGGCGGTGGCTGGGGTAGAATTAAATATGTGCTGAATCAGCTGATTGCAAACGGAATTGATCGAAATGTATTATTAAGTTCTAATCATGGAGTTCTAACTGAACAACAGCTGAGTGAAATGGATAAATGGAATTTGCAACCTGAAGAAATATTGCAAAGTTGGATACAATTGTTGGAATCATATAATGTATATTTCTCAGCACCGTTAGATGTCGATTTTTTAATGCTTGAAAATTATGTGGAATATTATAAGGGAATACTTGAGGGAAACGAGGGGCCTGCTATTATAGTTAATGACGGTGGAGTAAAACATCGAAAATTAATAAAAAACATAGAAAGTGGAACTCCTGTACCTGAATACGGGCAACGAGTTAATGATAGCGTCAAAGCCACCTTAAAAGATTGCGGAGGGGATGGCTCAACATATAGTGATGAACAGCGTAAGCTTATGGTTTGGTATGCCTATTTCTTCTTGCAGCGCGGTAAGCCAACAACGCATATTTCTGCAATGGTAAAAATACCGAAGGATTATTTATTGGAAAATATGCCGTCAGTATTTAAGCGTTTAATAATAAAGGCGGAAAGGATGTTGCGGGGTGAATCTGATGAAGTGCATACTGCCTGAAAATTGGATTCCGAGTGACGGGATACAACTTGAGGATGCGGCGGAAAAAGCTGTTCGTAATCCCGGGAACGTATGCGTTGTGGCTGGTCCGGGTGCGGGCAAAACGGAACTTTTGGCGCAAAAGGCATCATATTTGTTTACAACTAATAAATGCGCTACTCCGAGAAAAATACTAGCCATTTGTTTTAAAAACGATGCAGCTGACAACTTAAAGAAACGTGTGGTTGGTCGTTGTGGTAGAGAGGTGGAAAGAAGATTTATTTCTTTGACGTACGATGCTTTTGCTAAAAGCATCGTAGATCATTTCAGAATGGCTTTGCCTAAAGAATTAAGACCAAATGCTGATTATGCGGTTAAAGAAGATGAAATTATAAAAGCGGCTTTTATAAAAGCAGGATATAAAAATACTCTAGGATTATCACCTCGCGATCTTAAAAATCATTTCAATAACGAATTAGGGCAAGTGCAACTTCCGTTAGTTGGGGAGTCTATAAGAAATAAGGCTTGGAAGCTACTTACTGATGGATTTGATAAATATGGTTCATGCTTATCATTTAAAATGATTTCAATATTAGCTGAATATATTGTCAGAACTAATCCACAAATAAAGAAAGCCATACAGATAACTTATTCACATGTGTTTTTAGATGAGTTTCAAGATACGACCAAATTGCAATACGCGCTCGTTGCTTGTTGCTTTTTGAATTCTCATTCTATACTTACAGCCGTAGGAGACAATAAACAACGCATTATGCTATGGGCAGGAGCTTTAAGAACGGCATTTAACGATTTCCATAGAGATTTCAATGCAGAGGGTTTGCGTTTAGTGATGAATCATCGATCGGCTCCCAGATTGGTCGCATTACAAAAAGCTATGTATGCATCTTTGAATGATGCCGAGGGGGATGTGCAGATATCGGATAAATGGGAACCTGACGAAGGAGAAATAAAACTCTATATTGCCGACGATGAAATTTTAGAAGCAAACGCGATTGCAAACGAAATAAAAGGCAAAGTAGAATCGGGAATACAACCAAATGATATCTGTATACTTTGCAAACAATTACCAAAGAATTACACGCAAAAACTTATTGAAACCCTTGCAAATTATGGAATACGAGCGCGGGTGGAGGACGAATATCAAAATTTAATTAAAGAACCCGTTGTAGAACTCATTATAGCATTTATCAGTCTTGCTATAAATAAAAAGAGACCACAGGAATGGGAGTTCGTTAGTAATGCCATGGAAGAGTTGCACGGGATAAATATGAACGATTCATCCGTTGCATATCAAAATTTGCAAACTCAATTAGTGCAAATATTTAACGAGTTGTCCGATTCTATGCAGATAACCGATCTTGTTGAATCAATAAAAAATGTTTTGAATAAAATTATAGGCTTTATCGGTAAAGGACATCTAATTGCATTTTATCCATCTTATAGTCAGAATGCTTATTTAGATGACTGTATAAGAAGATTTTCGGAATTTTTCTATGAAGAATTATTGCTTGTTGAGTGCAATTGGGATCAGGCTATAGATAACTTCATGGGAAAGAACTCAATCCCAATTATGACAATTCATAAGAGTAAAGGGCTTGAGTATTCTGATGTGTATTTTATAGGATTAGAAGATTCGGCGTTTTGGAACTTCAAAAATCAACCAGAAGAAGACCGTTGTGCGTTTTTTGTGGCATTGTCTAGGGCTAAAACCAGTGTAGCATTTTCTTTTTGTAACTTAAGAAGCTCGCTAAAGTATCCTACACAAAGGCATAATGAGGTGAATGAATTTTTTGATCTGTTGCAATCCCCTAATATGGCAGAAGTAATAACACTTAAATATAAAATTTGAATTTAGCTAAAAAATTTTTATTTCATATATCCAAACACACTTAGCGATATATTTTCGTATATCGAAAAAGGTTTAGCGAGGTTAAAATTTTTATATCTAAATTAGATTAAACATTCACGTCGAGACGTTAGTCGTTCTTTCCCACAAAAAGCCCGACAGTCATATCAACGTAGAAGTGGAATTCGGCGAAGGTGAAGGGCAACTTTCTTTGAAGAAGATTAAAGAAAGAGCTGAAGCAAGAAAACCGAAAGAGTAAGTAACCTATAAGAAAATACAGGATTATATTGAAAAGACTTACGGTTTCAAAGTCCATACGGCATACATCGCCGAAGTCAAGCGTGATTTAGGTTTGCCAATGTACGACGCCCCCAACGCAGTAGAGGAACTGAAAAGACCGAGAGCGCATCCAACACCTAAAATGGTCGAGGCAATTAAAGAAACGTTAAAACATTTTGAGATAGTTTGATATGTAAAAAACAGATTAAGGAAAAGCCCTTAATCTGTTTTTTTTATTTCTTGCTTTAATTTTTTAATTCGCAGGGTTGCTTTTACAATCATATATACGCCGATTGCAACAGTCAGCGCACATACTACCGCACCCGTAATGGCGTTCATTGTTACGGTGCTGAACTCGGTAGTCAAGCCGCCGAATTCACGGAACATAGCCGTTTGTAGGGCAAGGATAGATACGAAAGCATCGGCAAGTTTAATATTCTTTATCGCCATAACCGTCATAGCATTGTTACGGCGTTCTTTTATAAAGCTGTAAATCGCCGATATGATTTTGTAGAAAGCATAGATTGCGTAAACGTAAATGGTAAGCCCCTTATGCTCGAAGGAGTCGCCTGCGCGCACCATTTGCAGTATTGCGAACGATAAGCATACAGGCAACAAAAACAACAGTATTCCGCAAGTGCGGTACAACTTTCCGTCGCGTATCAACGTTTGTGTTTCGGACTGTCCCTTATCGACGGCTCTTTTTCTTACTCCATAGTAGATAAGAATACTGCCGCGAAGCACGATTAAAACGATATAGTACGCCGCCAGTGCGCCGAACCAAATCGAGCGGATTACGATAGCAATCGAACCGTTATATACTGCGAATACAAGGGTTACGATAATTGAGCCTGCCGTAAGTACGAGCGTGGTAAAGCCGTATTCATTAAACGCTTTGTCAATACGCGGATGCTTTTCCGCCCATTTCAATATGCCTTCTTTTGCGTTGGGGTAAAGGCGGATAATTCCGAAAATCGAATAACTCAGCGTTACGCCCATTATTCCGAGCAGAACGTAGCCCCAAATAATATAAGCGGAAAGGTAATCCTGAGTAAGTATAACAGTGCCTCCGATCATAGTGCCTATTGCTATAAGCATAACGGGTAGCAGGAAGTACCATTTCGGGTTGGCAAACCATTTTAAGCTTTTTTTCCAAGTATTCATAATCTGCTTTCCGTTAATTCTGAGCGCTTGGTCTTACGCAGTAAGTTATTATTTCGCAGATAAACAAAATATCGTCCTCGCAATCGTTTCGCACCCACTCGTTTATAATTGCGTCAATTCCTTTAAGGAAATACTTCTGCATATAAAAAATGAGTTTTTTGTCGGTTACACCGTGCTTTGCATAGATGGGAACGAAAAAGTTTTCAATCATATAATCGTCCATTTCGTTCGATTCGAAAGCACCGGCATTTTCGGCGTAAATTCTGAAAAGCCGCTTGTGTGCCTTAATATATTTCAGATAGGGCAAAAGATATTTGGGCGTTATAAAATTCAAATCGTCCTTATTGAGTTTACGCATATCCGACAAATCTACGGGGTCGTCAAAAGTACATTCGGTCAAAAAGTTACCTATCATACCTTGATAGGTTTCTTTTAATAAATCGTACGTATTCTCGTAGTGCGCGTAAAAGGTAGAACGGTTTACGCCCGCTTCCTTGCAGATATCCATAATCGTTATATCGGGAAATTCTTTGTTCTCTAACAAGGTTATAAGCGCGCTTCCCATTTTATTCGCGGTGTTCTGAAATTTCGATTCCGACCTGTTCATGCTTGTATTATATATCAATATTTCTAATAAATCAACCAGAAACCAACAAATATCGGTTTTTATGTTGTGGTGTTTGAATAAAAGTTTAATTATTATAGACTTGTAAACAGGAGGTACATTATGAAAGAGTACAAAGTTCAACCGCTCGATTTAATGCAGTATATCAACACGAAATATCACGAGCCGTTTATTCACGAGCTTATCGAGTTTGAAGGTGTGTTGAATACGGCTAAACTTACCGTTGCGCTTGATAGCCTTATCAAAGTATTTCCTTTATTAAAGTGCCGTTATGACAGCCAAAGAAACGTTTTCGTAGAGAACGATGCGCTTACGGGAAAGGATTTGCTTGTAATCGACGATACGACAAACAGAACAAATCTTTTGACCGAATCGCTCAATTCGAATGAAAGACTGATAAAGCTCACGTTGTCGAACAACTTGCTTGTAATTACCGTCAGTCACTTGGTCTGCGACGGAAGCGGATTTAAGAAACTTATCTATCTGCTCTGCGATTTTTATAACGGTAAAGCCGGCGGTGATTATTCCGCGCTTATGAACAGAGAGTTTTCTTATCTTACGGAAAACTTGAAATTAAAGTCGAGCGATACGATGAAAATGCTGTTTTCTATGATTGGCGGATATAAGAATACTCAGGTTTATGACAAAGGCGAAAACGAGCAAATTCACGTTGCAGAACGTTATATCTCGGCTGACATTATGGCAAAGGTGCACGCCGCAGCCAAAAAGCAAGGCGCTACGCTCAACGACGTATTCCTTACAGCTTACGGCAGAGCAATCGGCAAGCTGTATTCAAAAAATAAAATCAATATTCCTTGCACCGTCGATTTGCGCAAGTATGCGGGCGGCGAAACGGGAATTGCAAATCTTACGGGAACTTATAACCTGAACGTAAAATTGTCGGAAAGTAAAACCTTTGCCGAAAGTTTAACCATAGTAACCCGTGCAATGAATAAGCAAAAGAAAAGCAAAAACGATATTGCAGGTCCCATGCTGCTTGTGTCCAAATACGAAAAATCGCCGCTTGAAAAGTTTTTGAAACTTTACGGCGGAATGAACACGAGCGCATACACCGATTATACCAACTTGGGCAAGCTCGAAGAAAGTAAGCTCAAATTCGACGGAACAACCGTAATAAACGCAGTCGGTTACAGCGGACTTAATAAAGCACCGTGCTTTCAAATCGCAGTATCGTCCTTCAAAGGCGAAACTACCGTATCGAGTATGTTTATTTGCGGCGAAAGTGAACGCAAGAAAGCAAACTTACTAATGAACGCAATAGTTGAAGAAATAAAGTTGTTTGCGAATTAAAATACTTTTCAGAAACCGACATATATCGCTTTTTATGTTGTGGTGTTTTTGAAAAGTGCGGGTTAAACTATAAGCGTAAACAGACAGGAGTTTAAACAATGAGAGACAACGAAAACACTGTTTTGACCGAAAAAGACTTTCAGGAATTTTTATCGGCTACGGGCAGGGAGCAATGGAAGATACTGCTTGAACATGCCGAAAGAAATAATAAAAATATTCAGATAAGGAGATTAAAAACAATGGAACAGAATACTAATCAGAATTACGAGGAAATCAGCAAGCAGTTTGAAGAATTTTGCCATACCAAAGGCATAGTCGCAAAATTCAAAGTCGCTTTTGCTAATATGGCGGAAGGCGCACGCAAGCAGAAAGAGGCTGATAAAGCGGCTTTTGAAGAAGTCAAAAGAAAGTCGGCGGAAGCCAATCCCGAATTTACCGAGTTTTTGCACACGAAGGGCTTTAAGGCAAAGGTTAAACTTGTTATCGAGAATATAAAAAAGGGAGCAAAGGAAAGCAACGAGAAAGTACGCAAACAGATAGAAGCGTCAAAGCACGGCGTTCCTGCCGTTCAAACGCACAACTATTCCGCAGAAGAGCTTTCCCGCGAGTTTAACGCATTTTTGAAAGCAAAAGGTCTTGACGGCAAATACGTTGTAGAGGTTACGGAAGAGGAGTGAAAATGAACGCAATAGAAATCAGAGGCTTGACCAAAAGTTTTCGCGGTATGCACGCGGTTGACAATATGAATATGACCGTTCCCGTAGGCGCGATTTACGGCTTTATCGGCGAAAACGGAAGCGGTAAATCCACGACGGAAAAACTTATCTGCGGACACCTTGTTCCCGATAAGGGCGAAATCAAGTTGTTCGGCAAACCTTATACGGACGCGGGAGTTCGTGCTCGCGTTGGCGCGCTTATCGAGAGCGCAGGTTGCTTCCCCAATTCAAGCGTGTGGGCAAACCTTATGATGCAAGCCCTGAACTTAGGTATTCAAAACCGTGCGGAAGAAATTCAAAGGGTACTTAAAATCGTCCGCATGGAAGACAACGCAAGGCTGACCTTTAAGAAGTGTTCGCTGGGTATGAAACAGCGCATAGGCATTGCAATGGCACTGCTTGGCAATCCCGCGCTTCTCATTCTGGACGAACCTATAAACGGACTTGATACGGACGGTATGAGAATTATGCGCGAGATAATCGTAGACATTACTCAGAACCTGGGCTGTACAGTTCTCATCTCGTCGCATATACTCGGCGAGCTTGAAAAGATAGCCACGCACTACGGCATTATCCGTCAGGGCAGGCTTATTCAGGAGCTTTCCGCACAGGAAATGGACGCCCGTTCCAGAGTGTTCGTATCGCTTAAAACAAAGGATATGTCGGGGGCAATGAAGATTTTACAGAAGAAATTCGGCAACGTTCGCTTAGAGGACGACTATATCCGCGTGTACGACGTGGAAGATACCGAAAGCATTGTAAAGCACCTGCTTGAAAACGGACACAATGTAAGCGAAGTTGACAAGAATAAAGTAGGCTTGGAAGAATATTATATCGAGCTTATGAGCAAGAAGGAGGAAGCGTAACTATGGAAAACACAGCAATGTTGCAGTTTGAAAAACCGAGCTTTTTCAAGAGAATAAAAGGTATGCTCGGCGTGGACTTCTACCGTTTGTTCCATACGCCGCTACTGTATATCTTTCTCGGCATTGCCGCTATAATTCCCGCACTCGTTTCAATGGGTGCAATGGGCGGCGAAGGCGAAACGGCGGGTATGTTCTCTAACGCTTGGCAGATTATAGCCGCAAAAAATCCTTTATACGTCATAAACGATATGGGCGATTATGCGAATATGAATATGGTATTCATTTTCGGCGGTATAATGATTTCGATATTTATCGGACACGACTACAAGAGCGGCTACGTTAAGCAACTGTTTACTACTCACTCTAAAAAGCAAGACTACATGATATCCAAAACCTTGCTCGGTGCGTTCTCTATGGCGTGTATGTGCGGGACATACTTCATCGGTGGTACTTTGGCAGGCGCACTTACGGGATTACCGTTTACGATCAACGCAGGCTCGCTTATCTGCGCAATACTCGGTAAAGTAATAATGAGTTTGGGTTGGGCAAGCCTTTACACGTTTATCAACATAATCTTCCGCTCGAAGTTCGGCATTTCAATCGCGCTGTGCTTTATCCTCGGAACGGGTATTCCAGTAATAGGTGCGGCGGCGGTTATCGGTAATACGCCCGCGCTCAACATATTTCTTTACGGCTCTTCGGTGTACGCCTGCCTTACAAGTAATGCTTTGACTTTACTTATATGTCTTCTGAACTCGGTTGTCTGGGCGGTTGTCTATAACGTACTGGGTACGCTTATTCTCAATAAGCGCGACTGTTATTAAGAGGTGCAAAATGAACGCAATAGAAATAAGAAATCTTACAAAAAACTTCGGTCAGAAGCAGGCGCTGAACGGTTTGAATATGACCGTTCCTCAAGGCGCGATTTACGGCTTTATCGGCGAGAACGGAAGCGGCAAGTCCACAACGGAAAAAATCATTTGCGGACTTATCCATCCGACAAGCGGCAGCGTTAAACTGTTCGACAGGGACTATAAGGACGCGGACGTCAGAGCGAAAGTAGGGGTGCTTATCGAACAGCCGGGCTGTTTCCCCAATTACAGCGTGTGGAACAACATGATGCTTCAAGCGGCAAATCTCGGAATAGAGAACGCCGAAGAAGAGGTGCGTAAGGTCTTAAAGATCGTACACATGGAAGGCTCGGCAAGCAACAAGTACAAGAACTGTTCGCTCGGTATGAAACAGCGCATAGGCATTGCATTCGCGCTTCTCGGTAATCCCACGCTACTGATTTTAGACGAACCTATTAACGGACTCGATGCGGACGGTATGAGAATAATGCGCGAAGTGCTGACTGACGTTACCAAGAACGGCTGCACGGTTGTTATCTCGTCGCACATACTCGGCGAACTTGAAAAAATCGCAACGCACTACGGAATCGTTCGCGGCGGCAAGATGATAGCCGAAATGACCGCTGAGGAACTCAATGCAAACTGCCGTACCTACGTTGCGCTGAAAGCTAAAAATATGGAAGCGGCAAGAGCGGTTTTAGAACGCAAATATTCCCGCGTCGAAACGGACGAGGAAGATTATATCCGCATTTACGACGCTGTGAAAGCCGAAGAAGTTGTTGACTATCTGTATAAAGAGCTTCTCATTGCCGTTACGGAAATCAAAACAAGCAAAATAGGTTTGGAAGAATACTACATCGACTTGATGAAGGAGGGAAGATAAATGGAAGCGAAGTTTGAAAAAAACACTTTCGGCAAAAGATTGAAAACGATGCTCAAGGTGGACTTCAAAAGAATGTTCACAATGCCGCTCGTTTACATTATGGCGGGCGTAGCTCTCGCAATGCCTATTCTCATTTTAGTAATGACTTCGTTTATGGGCGGAGAGCCGGATCCGGCGACGGGTGCGGAAGCTACGGCAATGTTCACGAACGTATGGCAGGCGATAAGCTCTGTGTCGGGCGGTAACGCTATGACAATGGACTTGACGACTATGTGCAACATGAATCTGATGTATTTTGCGGTTGCCATACTCGTATGCGTTTTTACTGCCGAAGATTTCAGAAGCGGCTATGCAAAGAACTTATTTACCGTCCGCTCGAAAAAGGTTGACTACGTTTTCTCTAAATCTCTCGTCTGCTTTGTCGGCGGCGTAATCATGATACTTATGTATTTCGTCGGTGCTATGCTCGGCGGTGCGATTGCGGGAATTCCGTTCACAATGGAAGGCTTTAATGCAGGAGAAATCGTTGCTTGTATGTTCGCTAAAATATTCCTCGTTGCGGTATTCGTTGCAATATTCTTGACGTTTGCAGTTATCGCAAAACAGCGTACTTGGCTCTCGATATTACTTGCGATTGGCGTTGGTGCGTTTATGTTTATGATGATACCCATGATGACGCCGCTCAACGCAAACTTCATTCACGTTATTATGACGCTTGCGGGCGGTGCTATCTTCGCCGTAGGTCTCGG
Organism: Clostridia bacterium; assembly: GCA_029061465.1. Lineage (GTDB taxonomy): Bacteria > Bacillota > Clostridia > Christensenellales > Borkfalkiaceae > Coproplasma. The sequence goes on along the minus strand of JAIDRY010000206.1, from coordinate 5,169 downwards.
CGCAGTAAGCAACGTTATACTTAACAAAACGAGCTTAGTATAAAAAAATTAAACAGTATAGCTAATTAGTTAAAGAATTTTTAAACTCGACATTAGGTGTCGAGTTTTTCTTTTACAATTTATTTGCTCAATTTAGTGAATAAAATAAATTTGAAAAGTATTTTAACCTATCAAAAACTGAACAGTTTAAAGACTTAAAATATTAAACTGTGGGGGAACTCAACAGTCGGCCGGAACAAATTGGACAGAGGACATGTTTGCGACTATAAGGCGAATTTGAAAAAGACGGATATCGAACCGCTTGTTATTGAAGTTATTAAAGAGTTGGTTCAGGACGAACACTTTGCAACTGAAATTAAGAAGAGAATAGGAATACAGGTTGATACTTCTAAAATAGATTCAGAGATTAAAAACTATGAAAGCAAATTGCGGGAAGTCGAACTGAATAAATCCCGTTTGAAACACGATATTGATTCGTTACCGCTAGACACAAATCACAGAGAAAGAAAACTTCAAGATATGCAGGTGCGGTTGACGGGTTATATGATATAATCGTGGAAATCGAAGATAAATTAGCCGACGCAAAATTGAGAAAGAAATCAGTAGAAACAGAAGCGGTTACTTTGGAAAATATATATCAAATTTTACAGCATTTTAGTGAATTGTATGATATAATAAGTGACGAAGAAAAGAAAGAGCTTATTTCGCATTTGGTAAAAGAAATACAGATTTACCCCGAAGGTGAGAGCGAAAGCCCGCTAAAATCAATAAAATTCAACTTTCCCGTGTATAAAGACGGGCAAGAAGTAAGGGAGATTTTTTTGAAAAAGCAATCAAATGTCGAGACTCGGGTGGTGCGATGTCGCAGATAGAAAGATATTATGCTTGTAATTAGTTTTACCGAAATATACAAATTAGATAACTATTGATAAAATTTCATAATGCGCTATATTCAATCAAATAACAAAAGCGGCCGATAGAGCTTTTCTCTATCGGCCGCTTTCTTTAATATATTGTTTTTTACGTCGAAAATTTAAAAGACCGATAAATTCACATAAAAGTTCAAAAAATTTTTAAATTAATTTTATTAAACTTGCCAGTATTAGTCATATTTTTTGTTTATCATTTATACAAACATATGTTTTAAAGATAGAATAGGATGGTGAAAAAGATGAAACTAATAGCAAATCACGTGAATGCCGTATAAAAATTTTAGTATTTATTTGGCGTAAGTAAAATTTAAATTATAAGGAGATTTTTGATTGGAAAATTTAGAGTTATTGTTATCGCTTATAGGAACTGCAGTGAGTTTTTTAATTGCCACGGTTGTTTTTATTGTCAAATTTGTACGAAGTATTCGCACGAGAAAAATGATTGCAAGTGAAAGTGATTTGCTTGATGCTGTTATACCTCTTATAGAGCTGGCAGAAAAGTACAAAAATTACAGTGGTGAGGAGAAAAAAGAATTTGTATTGACTAAGCTTAATCAGTTTGCTATTGAAAATAAAATCAGTTTTGATAGTGATGCGATAGTTAAGCGAATAGAAGAATTAATTATTTTATCAAAAAACGTAAACGTAAATATAACTAAGGAGAATGAAAATGGAAAATAAAAATTTACAAGAATTTATTGCAGACTTGCAATCAAAGTCTTTGAATTCAGAGAATGATACGCGCGCGGTGCTTTCGGTAACTGGTAGCGCGGCGGACGCGGAGAGTTTTAACGGGTATAACTATAAAGAGTTGGCGCTTTCTAATAAAGCAACCGGCTATCTGGATTTAAATAAAGGCAATCTGGTGATTGAAATCGGTTCGGTTAATACCGAGGAATTTGTACTGCCTTTTACTATAGCGCTTATTCATAAGTCGAATAATGCTTCTGGCAAGTTGGGTGAAGGGTGGCGGTTGTCTTTAAATAAGCAATTAAAGCTTGCTGAAAACGATACCGACAAAACGACGAAATACACCTATAAAGACGAAAAGGGTGATACATACACTTTTGACGAGAAGTATTACATTTTTGAAAACGGGGCAAAAACATTTTTAAGCAAAGAAAAGATTACTATAGACTTAAACGCAAATCTTACTTACAACAATAAACCGGTTTACAAACGTCAGTTTTGTAAAGGTTATACGCTAATACCCGCGATCAACGATTTTGTCAATTCCGAGCTTATCGAGCAGCGACAGAGTGAGCAGGTTGAACTTGAAGATTATATAAGACAGATTGAGCCGTCTTTAAAAAGTTACGTAATAATAAATTCGGCTAACGGCGGTAAAATAAGAGAGCTTGCCGGTCTGAATAAAAATGCTTATGACCAATTTATAAGCGGCGTGGAGTCAAACGCGGGCGCCATTTTGGTTACTAAAAGGCAATCTTTTAAATTGCGTGAACTTTATAATAAGCTTGCCGTTGAGAGTGATAGCGCATTGATTCAAGCGCAAATTGACGAGATTATAAGCCGAGCGCAAGACAATCTGCCCGTCATAAAAGAGGAGTTTAAAAAGTATTTCGGCAAGAAAGCAGAGCTTGAACTGCTGCTTAAGCAGATACCCGTGAACTATTTGCGCGACGAAAACGGCGTCATAAACGGCTTTAATAAAAACGGCGACCTCGTTTTAATGGCCGATTCCTACGGCAATTACTTTAGCATCGAGTATAATTCAAAAAATCTTATCGTCGGCATTTACGACAACAATAAAAAGGTTGTAAACTTCGAGTATAAAAACGACTTATTGCAAAGCGTAACCGACAAGCGCGGCAGGCAGGTTAAGTACGGTTACGACAGCTCCGACCGCCTTACGACCGTAACGTACCCCGACGGGCAAACCTGCGCGATTACTTATACGTCCAACCACCGCATAGCTACGCTTACGGACGGATACGGCAACCGCAGCGAGTTTACTTATTCCGGTACAAAGCTTTCGGGACTGACTGCAAAAAACACGTTAACAAATAATACTGTTTCGACTCTGACTGCGGAGTACACGGATAATTCCGTAAAGCTTACTTCCGATAAAGGAGAAAGCGAAGAGTATCAGTTCAATGCGGAAAATAAGTTGCTTAAATTGGTGACTAGCGACGAAAGAAATTATATAAAAACCAGGCAATATTCCTATGCAAACAACAACAAAACGGTAACGTGTATGGAGGACGAAAACGTGTCGTCATACTATGTAAGAGATATAAAAGAGTATGACGAACTCGACTTGCTTACCACTTATACGGTAGATTGGCATAACGTATCTTATAATGCAAGAGAAAAAACGGTATCCAAATACAGTTACGATTCGGACAACAAGCTTGTCAGCAAAAAGACAAAGCAATATATTGAGACAGATTCCGACCCGGGAGAAGACGGCACAATAGAGAATTTCGAGTATAATCACGTTGAAAATTACAGTTACGATACCAACGGTAACTTAACGCTCACGGAAAGCTATACCGAAGAGGAAAAGCAGACGGCGGGGGTAAATTTTGTCGAAAGGGTATACAACGACGACGGGAATATGATAAAATGTATTCGGTGGAACAGCCTTGACAGCTCTACGAAATTCTATGAAGAATGTGAGAGAGATAAGGACGGCACAGTCAGGTACGGACAGGACGAGACGGGCGCATATTCTACACTGTACGAATACGTGAGCGGCACGAACGTAATTAACTCCGTAACGTATTCGAACGGCGGAAAAATTGCCTACGGCAGAAACCCGCACAATAACCAAATCACTGCCGTAACCCAAAGCACGGCGGAGGGCGAAGCGAACACCACGAATATCGTCTACGAAAACGGCTTGCCCGTAAAAGTTACGAGCGGAAATACGACGCTGGAATACAAGTACGACGGAAAGGGCAGAAAAACCGAAGTAAAGCTCAACGGCACTACTCAGACTACGTACGCGTATGACGACTCTCGCAGCAATGCCTCCGGTACGTATAATTTCGGCGGACAGTCCGTAACGTATGCAACGGGCGGCAGCGGCGTTAAAATAAGCAAAACCGTGCAAGGTAAGAGCGGTTCAAGCGCACTGCAGTTAACCGAATATACCAAAATAAACGATAATACTGTCATCAGGCAAACGGACTATAACGCCACGGGTTCGGTAAGGCGCATAATAGATAATACGAGAGCAGGCAGGATAGGCAGAACCACATACGATTACGACGATTACGGTAACCTTACGCGTATAACGTCGCTGAACAGTGACAATACAGCCGAAATTTTAAGAGAGGAACGCTCCTACACTATGCGCGGCGAGCTTTCTTCAAAAATATTCAGGGGCGAGGTAAAACAGGTATATTATTACGCTTACAGGGAGAATTCAACGTGCGAGCTTGCAAGTGTAGTAATCGACGGTTATAGCTTTACACCGTTAACCGACGTGTACGGCAGAAATACGGGCAAGGAAATTTACAACACCACAAACAGGATTGCGGGCGAATATATAACCTACCGCAAGGTGGGCGACCACGCAACGAATATGCCCGCGACAGTCTGGTTTGCAAACGGCTCTGAAATAAAGGACAGTATCAAGTATAAGTACGATTCGTGCGGGAATATATGCGAGATAACGCAAAACGGGCACACGGAAATAAGGTATACGTACGACGCTTTAAACCGCTTAATCCGCGAAGATAACAAGCCGTTAAATAAAACCGTAATATACTCCTACGACAACGCAGGCAATATAACGCAACGCTGTAAATACGATTATACCGAATACTCCGTAGTACCTCATAACGGGGGAAACAACCATTACAAATACGAGTATAACGGGGACAAGCTTGTAAGCTACAACGGCGAAGCTTGTGAATACAATAATATAGGTAACCCTACGAAATACCGCGGCAAAGTATGCGAATGGCAATACGGAACGCAGCTTACAAAGTACGGGACTACGGAGTTTAAGTACGACTGCTTTGGCAGAAGAGTAAAGAAGATAAACGGCAACACGGAAGACAAGTACACCTACGATAATGACGGCAGATTGATACAGCAGAAAATCGGACCTAAGGATAATGAGGTTGAACAGGATAATCAGTATACTCAGTTTATCTACGATGCAAGCGGGCTGGCGGGTGTATGCTTCAAAAGGGAAACGTATTTCTACCGTAAGGACGCGCAGGGAAATATAATTGCCATTCTTGACAAAAACGGCAAGGTTGTG
>JAIDRY010000205.1 GCA_029061465.1 Clostridia bacterium | reverse complement strand
GCTCAATATAATTTCTATAATTATATTGCGTTATTTTAGTTCTTTTAACTTCACCTAATCCCTTTGAATCGCTGAATAATTTAAGCACGCCGTTTATTTTTTCATAGTTGCTCTCTTTTACGATTGCCCCGCCGTAAAAATAAGAATAATTCAACCCGTGGCGTGTAGACTCATCACACACAATCACATATCTTTCGTTCGTCATTTATATCTCTCCGAGTTTTTTACTTTATTATTTTAATCGTAATTCGTTAAAAAGTCAATGTGATAAAGAGCCGTTACTTTGTGTAACGGCTTTTTTATTTCAAATACAAATTATCCTTGATATTTTTTATAATAAGTGTTAAAATAATCTTGCGACGCTTTATTAATAAACTTCATAATTCCCCTTTTATATACAAAGGGGCAGTCTTTGTATTATTTATTTCACGATTGTGAATAATGGTAGCAATACCGTTCCAACCTTTCGTGAAATAAATACACTACCAGTTTTGTTCTGTTTGTAATTATAATACTGAATGGGTTTATTAATTTGGCGTCGCAACCAAGGAACGGTATTCTACGGTGCCGTTCCTTCGGGGCGGCATCTTTTTTATTTTAAGGGGGCGAATATGGATATAAGAAAAGAATTACGGAAATAAGCTGAAAAGGACAGCGCAAAGTTTTTAACCGAAGGGGATTTGTTATTTATTCAAGAGCTTCTTAAAAACATTCCCGACAAAGAGGATAAAAAGCGCAAAAAAAAGGATAAAACCCGCCGTACCTGACTTTCAGGTAAAGCGGGCTTTTTTACTACAAGTTTTCAGTTTGGGTATTGTCGGGTTTCTTTTTGGTTTCGGAAATGAATACGCTGACTCCGCGCTGTTGAAGCTTGACGATTGAGAAGTACAGAATACTTCCAAGTCCGTAAATCCACAGTGCCTGAGTTAAGAGCATAGAGCCGAAGTTGATAAAGTAAGCAATAGTTGCCGTTTCGTAACCGCACAAATCGCCCGCGGCAAACACTATTAAAAGCGGCACGACGATAGCGTTTAAAATTACGGGGAAGAAACCGCCGACTATAATTTTAAGCACGTGGTTTTTGATAAGCTTGCCCGTGCCGTAGGTCAGTACCGCTGCGACAAGCGAGGTAAGACCGCCGAAAACTATGTCGTACCAGCCGTAACCCGATAACAGGTTTGCAAGCACACAGCCTATCCACAGTGCGGGGACTGCTTCGGGGAAAAACAGCGCAAGTATCGTAAGCGCTTCGGCAGGGCGTATCTGCAATATTCCCTGATAGGAAAGCTGACCGAACGCATAGGTCAAGGCCACGTACAGCGCCGCGATTACTCCCGCGCGGCAAATCCGCTTTGTTGTAAAAAAGTTCTTCATAATTTTGCGCAGACTTACGGCTTAAAAAATAAGCGCCCTACGACGAGGGCGCTTTAAGTCTGCTTTCTCCTCGGTTTTTTTAGTGATGTGTTTAGCCGAAAACCATCATAAGATATGTTCACACTCGCAACGCGCTATTCTGCGCATATTGCTTCTAAAATTTTATTTTTCTTCGTTGTTCTTCGTATCGTTGCTGTTTCCAAGGAACGTTCCGAAGTAAATTTCCTTTTTGCCGCGCTTTGCACCGCCGCCGGACCTGCCGCCGCGTCCTCCGCGGTCGCGCCTTTCACCCGAGCGCTCGCCTCTGTCCCGTCTGTCGCCGCGCCTTCTATCACGGCCGTTACCTCTATCCCTTCTCTCGCCGTATCTGATACCCTTGTCGTAGGGCTTAGCGTTGTTGGGGATAACCACAACGTATCTTGCAGGTTCTCTGCCGTCCGAAGCGGTTTTGACCTCCTCGCTGTCCATAAGCGCCGCGTGAATAACGCGCCTTTCGTAGGGCGTCATAGGTTCAAGAAGTACTTTTCTGCCTGTTTCAACAGCTTTATGCGCTACCTTTAAAGCAAGGTCTTTCAAGGTCTGCTCACGCTGTGCACGGTAGTTTTCGCAGTCTACTACAACCTTTCTGTATTCTTCTCTGCCGGTATTTGCAACCGCACCCGCAAGGCACTGAATAGCGTCAAGTACGTCGCCGCGCTTGCCTATTACCCTTGCCGAGCTTTCGGTCTTAATTTCCACATTGAGTGATTCGCCGTCGGAAACTACTTTACTTTCAGCCTTTATGCCGATAATGTTTAAAAGTGCGTCGATAAACGCGCAGGTTCTTCCACCCTCGTCCGCACCGCCGGTTCTTTTTACCGCGTCGGCTTTGGGGATAATTCTTATCTTTGCCAGACTTGCGCCAAGTCCCAAAAATCCCTTTTTGCCCTCGTCGAGAATTTCATAATCAACTTCGTCCAAAGTGAGATTTAATTCCTTTAATGCCTCGTCAAGAGCTTCATCTACGCTCTTTGCCGTGAATACGTTTTTTTCTTCCATTATTTTAACCTCTTTGCGTTACGCGACGGTCTGTTGTTGACCGGCTCCGCGGCTTTCTTTGCAAACCTTACCGCCACTATCTTATTTATAATAAGCGTTGAAATCAGTCCGTACAGCGTGTTTACAATCATGTATACCGAGAACGCCGCTGAATAGGTGAACGAAACAATACCGAAGATAATCGGCATCATTATCATCATCATCTTTGTCGTCTTTGCCGCACTGCCGTCTACCGAGCCAAGCTCGTTTGCCGCTTTTTGCGACTTCATCATTATAAACTGTTGTAAGAACATTAAACCTATCGCCGAAACGACAAGTATGAAATAACCGTTGTAAGTATTTTTTTCCGTTACGAGGTTGTAGGTTACCTCAGCGTAATCGTCCGCATAGGTCGAGCTTACTCCCGAACCCATTGCGCGGGATATCGACGACGAGAAGGACGAGAAATCGGGCACCTTTTTATTGAGCATGGAATCGGGATACCACATGTTGCCTATCCAGGCAAATTCGGTTGCCGATTTGTTTTGCTCGTACCACTCCACAACCGCCGCGCGCGCGTTCAACTGCACGTACTCGGTTACAACTTCCCATTTAGCGTTTTCGTTTAATTTATCGAAATCCGCTCTTACAAAAGTCTTTAAAACTTTGTTTCCGTTTTCGTCAACGTCGTCCTTGTGCTCGTTGTAATATTTTTCGTAATGGTCGGCGAACTTATCGAAGTCCACCGCATAGCAGTTGTCCGAGCCTATCAGAAAGCGCGACGGATTGGTATCGTTTTCGTTTTCCATAACGTAAATGGAAACGCTGGAATTGTACGCGTTTACCATTTCATTATAATTTGCAAGCGTCGCATAGTTGGAATAGGTTGAAAACGAAGTGAATACAACCATGAAAATTACCAGCGTTACTATCGCGGGAAGGCACGCGCCAAGCGGGTTATAGCCGTTGGCTTTCTGCAATTCCATTACCTTCTGCTGGTACATATTTTTGTCGTTTGCGTACTGCTTCTGGAGCTTCTCCATCTGCGGACGCATTCTTTCCATCAACAGCGACTGCTTTTTAGTCTTTACTCTCGAATAGATATCAAGAGGAAGAACGAGCGTTTTAAGACACAGCGTAAACACGATTACGCCCAGCGCCACTGCACCGTAAAAGCCCGAAAACAAATCGAATATCCAACTGATTATGTTACCAATCCAGTTTAAATCGATAGATGCAATCGGGTCGACGCCAAACGAGTTGACGATATTTGAGCTTGCAAGTGTACTAAATACGTTCATAAAGTTCCGTTATTCGCCCTGTTTCGGGCGAGTTTCAAATTACCCATTTCAGTCTGCTGCGCTTTTCTGGAGCGGGGTCGTAACCACCTTTTGAAAAAGGGTTGCAGCGAAGTATCCGCCACGCGCCGAGAAGTATCCCCAAAACCACGCCCTTGTTGTTGATAGCGCGCTTTGTATATTCCGAGCAGGTAGGCTTGTAAAGACAGGTATGGCGCGAAAGGTGTTTCTGATAGAAAACTATCGGGCGCATGAACAAAGCTTTTAAGGGGTGAACCTTTCCCGCTTTCAGCTTTTTCGGCATAAATTCACCTTTTTAAAACACGTTTCCAGACTTTTGCAAAAAGCGTCGAAAGTGTACTCGCCGTTGACTTTCGGAATTAGTATTACCGAATACGGCTTGTCCAGAATTTCACACTTTTCCGAAAAAGCGGCCCTAAGCAACCTTTTTATTCTGTTTCTTTTAACCGCCTTTCCGTGCTTTTTCGACACGGCGACCGCCATTCTCAGCTTGTCGGAGGGAAAATACAATAACGTAATATTAGGGGAAAATACCTTTTTCCCCCTTGTAAACAACTTCTGAAACTGGGTGTTTTTTTTAATTCTAAGGTATAACACCTTGTTCCTTCTTATGCAGACAGCTTCTTTCTGCCCTTATCTCTTCTTCTCTTTAATACCTTTCTTCCCGCGGTAGAGGCCATTCTCTTTCTGAAACCGTGAACCTTGCTCCTCTGTCTTTTCTTGGGCTGGTAAGTCCTTTTCATAATATTTCTCCTTATTTTCTGTTAGATACTTATTATATAATCAAATTTTTATCAAGTCAAGTTAAATTGACTATTCACGAAAATTAAGACGTTCGATGATGTCTTAATTTTCCGTGATTTTGGAAACTAAGTTTCCCTTGGCGCAACCTCTAAGGGCACACCAATATATAGTTTGCACCTTATTAGCTGAAACATTTTTAATAAGGTGTGCAAAGCGTCGCTACGCTCGCGTGCGCCAATTCCCTTCCACTGAGGCGCAGGTATGCGCAAATTGGGGCTACCACAAAAAAACGTGGTTTTTTGTGGTAGAGAAATAATCTATATCAACAATTTACTTAATTGCCGCTTGTTCTGACGGGCAGGATGAGATAAAGCTTTTCCTGATTTTTTTCGTTGCGGCAAATGAACGGCTGAATGTGGTTATTGAAAGACAAAGTAATTTTATCTTCGTTGAGCGCGTTGACTGCGTCAATAATAAATTTGGAATTCATTGCAATTTTGACGTCCTTGCCATCAATCTCGGCTTTAACCGGTTCCTGCACGTTTCCTATTTCACTTGCGGAGGAAATTTCTATCTTGTCACCGTTCACGTCGAAGATGATAAGGCTGTTCTTGTCGTTCCTGACTAAAATAGCCGCTCTCTCAATACTCGCCTTCAAGGCGTTCTTGTCAACGGTTACGTTAGTAATAAAGCTCTTGGGGATAATGTTTTCCTTTTTAATAAAATCGCCGCCGTACAGTCTCGAAGTTAAAATGGTGTCTCCGCTTGATACAAGAATAATTCCGCGCTGAACGAAAATTTCCGTTTCCTCTTCCTGCTCGGGAATCATTTTCTCGATTTCCGAAAGCGTGCGTGCGGGGCAGATGATTTCCATATCACCCGTTGAAGAAATGAGCTTGCCCGTTACCGTTGCAAGGCGGAAACCGTCAAGCGCAGTTACGCACAGCTCGTCCCCCTTAATGACGAACTGACAGCCCTTTAAGATGGGGCGCGAATCGTCCGCCGCACAGCAGAACGAAGTCGAGCGGATAAAATTCTTTAAGTCTGCAGTCTTTAACTTAAAGCTGCTTTCGTTTATATGTGTGTCAATCTTGGGGAAATCTTCCGCCGACAACACCTGCATGCTCGTCTGGCTGTCCGCATAGATTATGTCCATTTTCTTACCCTCGGTTGAAAGGGTAATCTGCACTCCTTCGAGCTTCTTTATAAAATCGGCGAAATACTTACCGGGAACGCACACGTCGCCTTCCTCGTAAATTTCCGACTTAATCGTTTTGATTATTGAAATTTCACCGTCGGTTGCCGATAAAGTCAAGCCGTCGTTTTTGGCGCTGAGCTTTACACATTCGAGCACGGGAACGGTTGTTTTAGACGAACACGCTTTTACGACCTTCAACACCGCATCGGATAAATCGATACCTTCACATACACATTTCATAGTTTTTCTCCTTCCTTTTAGTAAAAACGTTAATTTTTTTTCTATGCGCCCCCGTAAAATTATCCGTAAACGCACATTCTACTTAATTGATTATTTATTTTATTAAATAAATTAATTGGTAGTATTTATTAGTAGGGTTTGTGGAAATGTTGATACAACCACAAACCTTTTATATTTTAACAAATATATATAGAAAAAGCAACTTAAATGGGCTATTTTCGGCACTTTGGGCTGTGAATTTTTTTGTGGGAAAAAAGTCGAATTTATTTGTATAAGTTTAGAAAGTTTTTTAAAGGATTATATTAATTTTTAAGGGTCGCTGTAAAAATTTTAAT
>JAIDRY010000204.1 GCA_029061465.1 Clostridia bacterium | reverse complement strand
AAGACACAGAGCTCGACTATATCCGCGATTTGGGTTATACGGGAATATGGCTTATGCCCATAATGCCCTCGTCAAGCTATCACGGCTACGACGTAACCGACTACAAGAATATCAATTCGATGTACGGCACGCTTGCGGATTACACCAACCTCGTTTCCGAGGCGCACTCCAAGGGGATAAAGGTAATTATCGACCTCGTAGTAAACCACACCTCGAAGGACCACCCGTGGTTTAAATCCGCACTGGCTTATAAAAAGGGTCAGTCGGGCGGTTCCTCAAAATATGCAAATTATTACAACTTTGCAACCAAACAGCAGGATAAGTACCATAACGACGGCGGTATCTGGTACGAAGGTCAGTTTGATTCGTGGATGCCCGATTTGAACCTCGAAGACGAGGGGCTCAGAAACGAAATCGACAGCATAATCAAATTCTGGCTTGACAAGGGTACCGACGGGTTCCGTCTTGACGGCTGTCTGTACTATTTCGGAAGCGGAAGCGTAAACGCAAAAAGCGTTGAGGTCTGCAAGTTTATTAAGGATACGGCGGTTAAATACAACCCCAAAGCTTACGTAGTAGGCGAAACCTGGGATAGTAAGTCTACTATCGAAGAGTTCTATAAGAGCGGTGCGGACAGCTTCTTCTATTTCCCTTCGGCAGGCAACGGCGATATCGTAAAGGCGTTAAACAGCAATTCCGCGCTGGGAATTTTCAGAGCGATTGAAAATTGCCAAAAGGCGGCAGGCGATTATATTCCCGCGCCTTTCCTTTCCAACCACGATGCGGGAACGGGAACGCTGGGCAGAGTCTCCACAAGACTTTCAAAGGACGAGGCAAAAATTAAATTTGCTTACGGACTGTTGTCTATGTTCTCGGGCAGTACCTTCACGTACTACGGCGACGAAATAGGAATGATTGCCAAAGACAACAAAAACGACCCCGATTTGAGAGTGGGTATGCTTTGGGAGGATAGCGGAGTAAAAACCAGACTTCCCGCCGGCGCAACCGGTAATGCGGAATTCCTCTTCGGAAGCGTAGAAGCTCAGCTGGAAGATAATAATTCCATACTCAACTATTACAAGCTGTGCAACAATGCAAGAAACGCTTTTCCCGCACTAATGCGCGGTAAGGCTGAAAGAAAGGTTTTAGAGGATACGCAGGTTCTGTATATGACTAAGACCTATAAGAACGAGAGCGTTACGGTAGTTATCAATCTCGGTACAGAAAACAAGACGGTTGAGGCGGAAGGCACTCTCGCGCAGACAATCTGCGTAAACGGAAGCATAAAGCAAAGCGGAACCGCGCTTTCTATGCCCGGATATTCAATAGCAATTTTAACTTAAAAGGAAGTGGAAATATGGCAGGATTAAGTCTTAAACATATTTATAAAGTTTATCCTAACGGCACCAAGGCGGTAAACGATTTCAATAT
>JAIDRY010000203.1 GCA_029061465.1 Clostridia bacterium | reverse complement strand
TTTTCAAGCGCGGCTTACGACACGGAAGTCGTAGGTATGACGCAGATAGGTATGCTCACTTCCGAGGGCGCATCGTACGCATACGGAGACAGCGAAGCGTGCGTTACCAAGGATTTGGATATAACCTACCTTGACGCAAATAAAAACGAAATCCGTTCGTCTGATAACGCGGCGTTTACGCGTTACGATATGCTCATTAAAAAGGGCATTAAATTTTCGGACGGCGTAGACCTTACAATAAAGGACGTTCTTTTCAATCTGTATCTGTATCTTGACCCCGCATACACGGGTAGCGCTACGATTTATTCTACCGATATAGTAGGGCTTGAACGTTACCGCGCGCAGACGGACGACGAGGGCGCAGGCTCTGCACTCGATACGCAGGCGGAAAACCGTGCGTATACCCGCCTTGACCTCATTTCCGCATGGATAGGTAACTATCAGCTTTTAAAGGAGTGGGGCACCGAGGATAAAATTCCCGCGGCGCAAAGGCCTCAGTATTCTTCGGCGGCGGCTAAAAACGAGAAAGAAATTCTCGAAGATATCGCGTTCTTCCTGCCCTATTTCGAGCAGGAGCTTGAAAATAACTACAAGTCGGCTGTTTCGTCCTTTACGGAAGACCTTAAAACTTACGCATTCGATAACGGCGAATACTGGCAGTCGTTCCTCTATATGTACGGCAAGATTGATTACAAGCGCGACCCCGTTACGGGCGCGGCAATCCGCGACAGTCAGGACCGCTACACTTTTGACTTTACTACCGATAATGCCGGCGGTTATAAGAGCGTAAAAGACACCATAGACGATATGGCGCAGGATTACCTTGCTACCGCAGATGGAGACACTCAGGCTGAAAAGCTTGCAAACGCAAAGGGCAAAGCCGCGGTAGACTATATGTTCGAATTGCTCGTCGGCAATAAGGACGCTAACGGCAAGGTGGATTATAACTCCGCGTTCGCTATTACTATTCAGACGAGCGGAAGCACCAACACGCTTCTTACCGAGCTTATTGCAAGCGAGCGTTCAAAAATCCTTAAAGAAACGGCGGGAGAGCACGCGATACGTGAAGTTTCCGGTATAGAGGCTAAAAAGGTTACCAAATTCCGTAATGAGAAAACCAAGCAGGAATATAACCTCAACGGCGAGTACGACGTTTTAAGTATCACGATAAATAAAATAGACCCCAAAGCAATTTGGAACTTCGCGTTTACCGTTGCTCCTCTGCATTACTATTCTTATCCCAATGCGGGTAGCGATTCCGAATGGAATATAAACAACAACTTCGGCGTGCGCTTCTCAGACACCGACTTTATGAACGACGTCGTTAAGGATACCGAAAAGCTCGGCGTGCCCGTAGGTGCAGGCCCTTACAAGGCGAGCAAGATAGGCGGACTTGGTTCCGATAAATATCCCCGTAGAAATCAATTCTTAAATTCCAACCGTATCTATTACGAACGCAACGAATACTTTGATACCGTTGACGAAGAAGTGGGCGGAGGCCCTATCCGCAATGCGAAAATTAAGTATTATCAGTACGTCGTAGTCAACTCTAACTTCCTGCTTGATTCGCTTATCAAAAAGGATATAGACGTAGGTACCCCCAGCGCGACGAGTGCGAATATGAACCGTCTTAACAGTAACAAATTCCTTGCGAGCAGTATGGTGAGTACAAACGGTTACGGTTACGTCGGCATTAATGCTTCATTTATTCCCGACGTATGGCTGCGCAGAGCTATTATGAAGGCAATGGACACTAATATTATCTATGATGGATACTATATCGGCGGCCTTTGTAAATTGATTTACCGTCCTATGTCGCTCGAATCCTGGGCATATCCCACTTATAACGATAAGCCGTATGCGGGCAGAACTGCCGACGGTTACAACGTAGACTATGCTTACGATGAGAGCGGCTCGGCTATTTTGACTATGCTGGAGGACCACGGATACCGCATTGCAAATAACAAGGTAGTTGCGGACAAAAACGGCGACGCTATTCCCGAATTGACGTTTACCGTAGCGGGCGAATCGACCGACCACCCTGCATTCCTGATGTTCAATAAGGCTAAGGAAGTTCTCGGAAACATCGGTATAAACGTAAAGGTTAAAAACGACCAGTTCGCGCTTCAAAAGCTTGCTCAAGGTCAGCTTGCCGTATGGGCGGCGGCTTGGTCTTCGACTATCGACCCTGATATGTATCAGGTATACCACAAGGATTCAACTGCGGGCAGTACGCTTAACTGGGGCTATGCGGCTATTAAGCGCGACAAGGCTAAGTACTGGTACGAATGGGAAATAATTTCCCAGCTTTCGGAAGTAATTGACGACGCTCGTAAATCGCTTGACGACACGCCGCTTACCGGTACCCGCGCACAGCTTTATTCAAAGGCGCTTGACCTCGTAATGGAGCTTGCGGTCGAAATGCCTACTTACCAGCGTAATGACCTCACTGTGTATAATAACGAAAAAATCGATTCAACTACTCTCAACCAGAGCCCTACCGCGTTCGACGGCTTGTTCTCGCGTATCTGGGAAGTTGGATACATTATCTAAAAATTATGGCTAAATATATTATCAAAAGAATATTACTCGCCATTCTAATATTGTTCGGCGTGTCAATAGTAATCTATTCGCTGGTGCGGCTTATGCCTGTGAACTACATAACCGACAAGTTTGCAGCTGCGGTACAAAATGGAGATATTTCGCAAGAGGAGGTAGACCGTATGTTGGAAATATACGGTCTTGCCGATAACTCCTTTCTCGGCATCTGCAAAGGTTACTTTATGTGGATAGGCAACGTGCTTAAAGGCGACCTCGGAAATTCCTTCAAGTATGTAGACAAAGTAGAAAACGTAATATTCCAGAATATGGGTATTTCGTTCGGAATAGCTTTCGTTGCGCTTATACTCGAATTTATCATAGCAATCCCCCTCGGCGTAAAGGCGGCAACCAATCAATACGGTGTAGTCGACTACACTGCGACCGTGCTGTCTATGATAGGTACGGCGCTTCCCACGTTCTTCTTCGCGGCAATATGTATACAGCTGTTTTCAGTTCAGCTCGGGTGGTTCCCGGTAAACAATCTGCAAAGTACGCTGCCCATTGACGCGTCGCCCTGGACGGTATTCTGGGATAAGATGTGGCATCTGGTTTTGCCTATATTTATTATGGTATTCCTGTCCGTGGGAAGTTTAATGCGCTATACGCGTACCAACACGCTCGAAGTGCTCAACACCGACTACATTCGTACGGCGCGTGCAAAGGGCTTGGGCGAGGGGCGCGTAATTTACAAGCACGCTTTCCGCAATACTTTAATTCCGCTTGTTACGTTGCTTGCGGGAACTATCCCCGGACTTTTCAGCGGAGCGATGATTACGGAGCAGATATTCGCAATCCCCGGCGTCGGACTTAAAGCGTACGACGCGCTTAAAGCAGGCGATATTCCGTTTATAATGGGTTACAATATGTTCCTTGCCATTTTAACGGTACTCGGCACGCTGTTTGCCGACCTGTTGTACGCGGTTGTAGACCCCCGCGTAAAGATTACGAAGTAGAGAGGAAATTTTATGGACGAACAATTAAACGATAACGTCGTAAACGAAGCGCAGGACGAGGTTGCGGCGGCGGAAGAGATGCAGACGGTGGAAAAGGTTGAAAGCCTTGCCGACCGCGTTAAAACTCTTTCTCCAGGCCAGCTCGTCGTAAAGCGGTTTTTCCGTTCCAAGCTTTCGATGATAGGGCTTGTAACGCTTATTTTCCTTTTCGTATTTTCTTTCCTCGGACCGGTATTCAGATATGTTTCACCCGCGGTTTGGGAACAGGACCAGGCGGACTGGTCGACGGGTAAATTAATTGAAACAAACCTACGCATAGATTACGTTGACGAAAGCGGTGAAACGCAGATAGCTTACGAATACGTCGTGGCATACAACAACTTTAATTTCGACGGACCTATCAGTTCAAATCACTATTTGGGTACGGACAGCAGCGGTTACGACGTCTTTTCCCGCCTTATGTACGGCGGGCGCATATCGCTTACACTCGGCTTCGTAGTCGTTATACTTGAAACGCTGCTCGGCGTGCTGCTCGGCGGTTTAGCCGGTTATTTCGGTAAATGGGTAGACCAGCTCATAATGCGTATAGTCGATATATTCAACTGTATTCCGACGCTTCCCATAATGCTTATTATAAGCTATATGCTTGACGCACAGGGCGTTGAGGATATGGCAAGGCTATATATTATGATGGCAATGCTCACACTGATAGGGTGGGCAGGCGTTGCGCGAATGGTGCGCGGACAAATTCTGTATTTAAGAGAGCAGGAATATATGACGGCGGCGGAGTGTACGGGACTAAGCGTGCGGCGAAAGCTGTTTAAGCACCTTCTGCCCAACGTTCTTCCCCAGCTCATAGTATCTATGACCTTGGGCCTCGGCAGTATAATTCTTACCGAAGCTACGCTCGGCTATCTCGGACTGGGCGTTCCTCCCGAATATGCAACCTGGGGCAATATGATTAACGTACTTACCAAAGAAGTTTCCTACTGGGGCTGTTATCCCAACCAGTGGGTGCCCGTGGGCTTATGTATCGTAGCGGCGGTATTAGCGTTTAACTTTGTGGGCGACGGATTAAGAGACGCGTTCGACCCCAAGATGAAGCGTTAATTTGTACGAGGAGTAATTATGTCGGAAGAAAAGAAAAAGGGCAAAAATGCGCATTATCTTTCAAAGAGCGAATCAAGGCGCATTGCCGCCGAAAACCGCAAGGCGATACGCGCCTTTGAAAAGCGCAAAAAGCGCCGCGGCGTAAACGAATCGGAATATATCACCGAGATGAAGGACAGTGCAAATATAGTTGAATTTGACGATTTGCATACGTACTTTTATACCGATTCGGGCGTTTCAAAAGCGGTTAACGGCGTGTCTTTTTCGGTAAAGGAAGGCTCCGTCGTAGGCATAGTGGGCGAGTCGGGTTGCGGAAAATCCGTAACCAGTCTGTCGCTTATGCAGCTTGTACAGGGACCGCAAGGGCAGATAGTAAACGGCGAAATAAGGTTTAAATCCAGTGAATATAAAAGGGACGCTTCGGGTAAACCTATTCCCATATACGAAAAGGTTACCGACGAAAACGGCAACGAAACGATTTTAATGCAGCCCAAGCTCGACCGCAAGGGCAACGTCGTTTACGAGCCGCTCCCCAAAGACGCACCGCAGGACGCCGAGCGCAATCCCGTAATGGTTCCCGTGCAAAAGCGCGACGAAGCTGGCGTTTTACAATTTGAAATGGAAGAAAAGGTTTTCGATATAGCTAAAATGCCCGTTGCGGAAATGTCAAGAATCCGCGGCAGACAGATTGCAATGATATTTCAGGAACCTATGACTTCGCTCAATCCCGTGTTTACCATAGGCAACCAGCTCAACGAAGCGACGTTACTTCATATACCGGGTGCCGATAAGGCAGAGGCAAAGAGGCGCAGTCTTGAAATGCTCGAACTCGTCGGCATAGCTATGCCGGAGCGCGTATATAAATCATACCCGCACGAAATTTCAGGCGGTATGCGCCAGCGCGTAATGATAGGTATGGCGCTTGCGTGCAACCCGCGTCTTATAATTGCAGACGAGCCGACCACCGCGCTCGACGTAACCGTGCAAGCCCAGATACTCGACTTACTGCGCGACGTAAAGCGCAGAATGAAAGGCTCGATAATGCTCATAACGCACGATTTGGGCGTTATAGCGGAAATGGCTGATTACGTTTACGTAATGTATGCCGGTAAAATAGTTGAAAGCGGTACCGTGCAGGAAATTTTCAATAACCCGTTGCACCCCTATACGATAGGACTTCAGAAGAGTAAGCCTATCGTCGGTAAAGAGGTTGACGAGCTTTATTCTATTCCCGGGCAGGTACCTAACCCTATAAATATGCCCGAATACTGCTATTTTAAAGAGCGTTGCGACAAGTGCGTCGGGAAATGCTCGGGCAAGTATCCTCAGTTTGTGCAGGTTACGCCCACCCACGGAGTGGCGTGCTATCTATATGCAAAGGACGGGGAAGAAAGCCGAAACGCATAGGAGGTTACTTGTTTCATGTCTGAAACGACAGAAAAAGAAATACCCGCCGACGACGGGTATTTGCTTACCGTAAAACATCTTAAAAAATATTTTCCTATAAATACTAATTTATTGGGTAAAACCACCCAGTACGTGCGTGCCGTAGACGACGTGTCTTTCGGCGTCCGCGCGGGGCAGACGGTAGGTATAGTAGGCGAATCGGGTTGCGGAAAAACTACTATGGGGCGCACCATTTTAAGGCTGCACTCCGTTACCGACGGAGAGGTCATTTTTAACGGAATGGATATCGGCAAAATGAAGCCGGGCGAAATCCGCAAAATCCGTCCCCAGATTCAGATGATATTTCAGGACCCGTATTCCAGCCTTTCGCCGCGTATGCCCGTGGGCGAGATAATAGGCGAAGCGGTAAGAGAGCATAAAATCGTACCAAGCAGTCAATACAAGGACTACGTCTTGGAGGTTATGGATAAATGCGGACTTCAACCGCAGTATTTCGAGCGATATCCGCATGAGTTTTCGGGCGGGCAAAGACAGCGTATATGTATTGCGCGCGCACTTGCGCTCAAACCCAAGCTCGTAATTTGCGACGAGCCGGTGTCCGCGCTCGACGTTTCGATACAGGCGCAGATAATCAATCTTTTAAAATCACTCCAACGCAACAATAACCTTGCCTATATATTCATCTCTCACGATTTATCGGTAGTCGAGCACATTTCCGACGAAGTGGGAGTTATGTATCTGGGCAGTATGGTAGAGTACGGCAAGACGCGCGATATATTCAAAAATCCTATGCACCCCTACACGCGTGCGCTGTTTTCGGCGGTGCCCGTACCCGACCCCAACGTAAAAATGAACAGAATAATTCTTAAAGGCGATATCCCTTCGCCGGCAAATCCGCCGTCGGGGTGTAAATTCCATACGCGTTGCGAAAACTGTATGGAAATATGTAAAACAGAGGCTCCCGAATTCAAGGAATACGAGCCGGGGCACTTTGCCGCATGTCATCTGTATGACAACGAGGAGCAGTAAACCAAATGAAAATTAAGTTAAAGAACGGTATAAAAAAATTCGGCCGCGAGATGTCCGTCGGTCTGCTTGCCGCAGTGCTTTGCACGTCGTGTCTGTACACGGCGCTGAATAACGGGCGCGGTAACAACGGCAGTTCGCTTGGCACTAACGCTTCGGCTTCTACACAAAAACAGTTGAAGCTTACAGAGGAGAAGAGCTTAAAAGCTGCTGATACTTCTTCGGCGTTCGATAAAAACACGGTAAAAGCAAACGCCGGATTAAGCGGAGACAGGTGGCTTTTGGTTACGCTTGATAAGGACAGCCTGTCCGAAAAGAACGATACCGGCTTAATCGAATACAGTAAGTCTTACGAGGGCAGGAAATACGCGGAGGCGCTGTCTTACGAGCAGGAAAAGCTACTAAGGCGTATGGACAACGTAGGTATTCCGTACGAGTATAAGTACGGTTATACGCTTTTATCCAATTCGATAGCAATCAAATGCGATGTTAAATACGTTGATAAAATTGAAAATATGTCGGGCGTAAAAAGTGTCGATATTTCCGAATACTATTACGCGCCGCAGGATATAGCCGTTACCAACAACGCAAATGTTTGGGGAACGGGCATTTATAAGGTTGACGACGAAATAGCCAAAGAGTACAACGGTAAGGGAATGTTGCTTGCCGTGCTCGATACGGGGCTTGACGCAAGTCATCCCGCGTTCCAGACTATCCCCGAGGATAAATCTTTGCTTGTCAGCAAAGAGAGTATAGGGGAAAGCCTTTTCGGCAAAGGTGCAAACAGCGGTTTGCTTGCCAACGGCTTTAACGTAACCTTAGACGAAATTTATTATAACGAAAAGGTGCCGTTTGCGTACGATTACGCAGATAACGACCCTGACGTATATCCGTCGTATTCCTCGCACGGCACGCACGTTGCGGGAATTATGGCGGGCACGCCTATCCTGGACGCTAACGGAGAATCCGACTATATACGCGACCAGGACGGCAATCTTATTCGCGATAAAAACGAACAGCCTATGAAGTTTACGGGCGTTGCACCGCAGGCACAGCTTGCGATATGCAAGGTATTTACCGATAACGAGTACTCCGACCAGCTCGGCGGTGCGGAAACGGTGGATATACTTGCCGCGCTCGAAGACTGCGTAAAGCTCGGCGTTGACGTAATTAATATGAGCTTAGGTTCTTCCGCAGGTTTCTCCAAAGGTGAGGACGCTACCATGCAGAGGGTGTACGAGAGCGTGCGCGCCGCGGGAATAAGTCTTGTAGTCGCGGCGAGTAACGATTACAGCTCCGCATATAACGGCACGTACGGCACGAACCTTACTTCCAATCCCGACGCGGCAACGGTAGGCTGGCCGTCAACCTTCCCCGATTCCATGAGCGTTGCAAGTATCAACGGTCAGCAGGCAAAATATATTAGGGTAGGAAATGACGCAAACGCAAAATTCCTTTACTTCACGGAAGCGAGCGACGGTAACGGAAACCAAAAAGATTTCATAAAAGAGCTTGTCGCTAAAAATCCCGATTTGAAGGCGCCGAACGGCGATATAGCGCTCGACTATGTGGTAGTGCCCGGTTACGGTCTTGACAGCAGTTATTCGCGTATAGATGTGAAGGGTAAGGTTGCGGTAGTGCGCCGCGGCGGTGAAGTAACCTTCGAAGAAAAAGTGCGCAATGCAAAGCGTTACGGCGCGATAGCTTGCGTAATATACAACAACGTATCCGGTATAATCCGTATGAGCTTGGGTAATCTCAACGACCCCGTGCCCACGTGCTCCATAACTATGGACGCTGCAAACGAGTTTATATCGTCACAGACGGGTAAGCTGTACGTAAACGAAAATCAGAAAGCGGGACCGTTTATGTCCGACTTCTCAAGCTGGGGCCCCACGCCCGATTTGCGCCTCAAACCCGAAATTTCCGCGCACGGCGGTGAAATCACGTCGGCGGTGGCTAATGGCTGGGACGAGTACAGCGGTACGAGTATGGCGTCGCCCAATATGGCAGGCGCAATGTCTCTTATTCTCGGCTACGTAGACAAAAACGTGCCTTACGATAGCACTGACAGATACGAAGACAGGGTTGCGCAGGCTAACAGATTGCTTATGAGCACCGCGACAATTGCCCGCGACGAATTCAGCTATCCTTATTCACCCCGTAAGCAGGGCGCAGGACTTGCGGATATCAAAAAAGCAATGACTACCAAGGCGTATATTTACGTTGACGGCAGTGATAAGACCAAGCTCGAGCTTGGCGACGACCCTAACCGTACGGGCGAATATACGCTCAGCTTCAAAGTAAGGAATTTGTCCGACGGCGAGCGCAAGTATAAAATAGGAACGCAGACTATGACCGAAACTGTTGCTTCCGACGGTATTACTGTAGCGGAGCGCGCTTATATGCTCGATTCGCTCAGCAGTATAACGTATTCGGGCAGCGGCGTTTCAGGCGATACGGTTACGTTAGCGGCAAACGGCGAAGCGACGGTTACGGTTAAAATCGTATTGTCAGCAGCCGCAAAGAAATATATAGACGACAATTTCGTAAACGGAATGTACGTGGAGGGCTTCGTAACCCTTACGGATATGAGCAGCGCCGACAAGGTAGACCTCAATATCCCCTGGCTCGGTTTTTACGGCGACTGGTACGCAGCTCCGATGTTCGATATTTCTGAATATGAGTTGAGTGCGGCGTTGCAAAACGACGGAATTCCCGACGACGAAAAGCCCAAGGCGGCAATTTATCCCACCGTACCGCTTGGCTCCTACCGCGACAAACAATATATTATCCCGCTGGGAACTTACCTTTACGACATACCGTCGCAGTACAGGAAGATATATTCGTCCTCGGATAAGGCGGCTCTGTCAATTTACGATACCGACGGACACCGCACGGTAAACGAGCTTTACGCAATTTACGCGGGTATGCTCAGGGGCGCGGAAGAAATGCATATTACCATATGCGACGCGGTAACGGGCGAAGTCGTGCTCGATAAGACGGTTAATAACGTCAGAAAGGCTTATACAGGCGGTGCTTCTACGGCGCGCGCTTCGTTCGTGGAAATGAAGTGGTCGCCCGCCGAGCTCGGTCTGGAAAATAACAAACAGTATATTTTCCATATGGACGGCAAGCTCGCAAGTATGGATTCGAGGCCTTACGATGCCGACAAATACGACTATAACAAGTCCTTCGACTTCAATTTCTATATAGATACCGAAGCTCCAGAAATAGTCGATTACAGAATGCGTTACGATACGTATAAGGATTCGAACGACGTTACTCGCTACAACGTATATCTCGACGTAGACGTTTACGACAATCATTACGCGCAATCCATTGCATTGTGCTTTGCCGATTACTCTAAAATGTCGCTTGAATTGCTCAATTCAAGTATGATACCCATTTACAGCACGCGCAATTCGATTACTACCGTATCGCTTGATATTACCGATTATTACGACAAAAACCTTGAATTATATATTCAGATTGACGATTACGCGCTCAATACCCGTGCGTACCGTGTCAACGACTTCAAACCTCTTGCCGACGCAGTGCAGTATCCCGATACGGTAAACATCAGCAACGCAACGGCTGTCAGCGGTGGAGAGTACTCCAAGGAAATAACCATTGACGTAAATCAGGCGTTCCGTTTGGAAACGGCGGTTACTCCCGTAACGGCGGCCAACGTAAACTTGTACTGGCACTCATACGATACCGAAACGGTTATCGTCCGCGACGGTGAAATTTTCGGAGTTAAGCCCGGCGACGCCGTGGTTCGTGTATACGCAGGCAAAAACGAATACGCCGACGTTTACGACACGGTACTCGTTCACGTAACTGAAAACGTACGCACACAGCCCAATATTACGAGGCTTGAACTCGGTCTTATCAAAAACAAAGACGACGCGCAGGTTAATCCCACAAACGCGGTGGTGGAAGTGCATCCCAATCAGAGCATTGCGCTCACCGTCGAAGCGGAGCCGTGGTACTTTGAAACCGCACCCGTAATGAAGTGGTCGTCGTCAGACCCCAACATTGCAAGCGTAAACCCCGATACGGGCGTGGTCCGTACTCTTTCCGAAGGCAGTGCAACCATTGAAGGCGTTATGTACGTAAACGGCAAGCCTACGATGTTCGGCGTGTCCACAACGTTGTCGGTAGGTCCCGATTTCTACATTCTCAACGGCTATTTAAGAGGATATTACGGAAAGGGCGGTAAGGTTACCATACCCAAATCGCTCAACGTGTACTATATTTACGAGGAAGCTTTACAGAACAACGACAACATAGTCGAGCTTGAAATTTCCTCGCCATGCACGGAAATACAGCCGTTAGCTTTCGCAAATATGAAAGCGCTCAAAAGGGTAGTATTGCCCGACACGGTATCTTTCGTATACAGAAACGCATTCTACGGTTGCGAAAAACTCGAACAAATTGATTTGCATTCGCGTTCGATATCTTTCGGTACCGACTGCTTTGCGGGCTGTACCTCGTTAAAGTATATCAATAACGTTCAGCTTCTTCACGGACTTAAAAAGGACGACGTTCAGATACTTGATTTGACGGAGGGCGCCGATTTTGAACGCATATCCGCTCACCTGACTTCGGTCGGAGACGGAGCTTTCCGCGGCTGTGTTGCTCTGCGTGAACTCGATATTACCCAGCTTCTTGTTGCGGGCAGACGCGCGTTTGCCGATTGCAGCGGACTTCAAACGGTTACGCTCAGCCGCTTTACGGCAATGGGCGACGAAATGTTCCGTGGTTGCGCAGGCTTGAAAGAGCTTATATATACGGACGTTACTTCTGATAATCTTGACGCGATAACCTATCCCGGCAGCGTATCGCCGTTTATTGGTTGCAATATCACCCGTATCGTTTTTGCGGACAGTACCGCATATGCGGTTGAACGCGCAGACGACGTTCAGGCGATATATTCCGAAGATAATAGAACCCTCATAAGGGTAGGGCAAAATGCAACGTCGTTTAAAGTGCCCGCATCGGTAACTTCGATTGCGGCTAACGCATTTTCCGGCAATACTAACTTAAAACTCGTCGAATTTGAAGACGGTAATAACTTGCAGTCCATAGGTAATTACGCATTTGCAAATACAGGACTTACCGCAATTACTATACCGTCGTCGGTCGTATCGCTCGGCACAGGCGTGTTCTCAAATTGTTCGTCGCTCGCTTCGGCAGATTTAGCGGCAACAACGCTTGCTTCGTTGCCTTCGCGTGCATTTTACCGCACCGATTTATCGCAGGGCTTGTCTTTGCCCGCAAGTTTAAATGAAATAGGAGCGGAGTGCTTTGCGGGCACTAAGTTTACGTCCATTGATTTGACGGCTACGGAAGTTTCGATAATAGGGGATAGCGCCTTTGCAGACTGCCCGTCTCTTGAAACCGTTAAACTCGGCAATATAACCCAGCTTGGCAGGGGAGTGTTTGCGGCAACTAGAAACGGCTCGCTTATCAGCGCGTCGTTCGGCGCAGGTAGTACAACGCTCGGCGCGTATACCTTCTCGGGACAAAGCAATTTAAAAACGCTCGCTCTTCCCGATATCACGGTTTTGGAAGACGGTGTTTTCCGTGGCTGTGCTTCGCTTAACGTTATGCCGCTCAAGCTTGAAAAGGTAGGCGTGTCTGCGTTTGAAAGCTGTAAATCTTTATCAGATATCGATTTATCGGCGTTGACGTCCATCGGTGCACGCGCGTTCGCAAACTGTACCGCGCTTTCGGTTAACAGGCTTGCAAGTGCCGAAACCGTAGGCGATTACGCGTTCTACAACTGCTCGGGTATTTCGTCTATGGATATGCCCAAGGCAAAGGAAGTAGGCGCATACGCTTTCGTCGGTACAAAGATTGGCTCGGTTCAGATGCCTAATATAAAGACGGTGGGTGGATACGCTTTCGCCAAAACTCCGCTTACCGGAGCGGACGGAACGTTCACTATTCCGAGCGGTATCGAGGAAATAGGCGAAGGAGCTTTCTCAGGCCTTTCAAAAGTCGTTGCGTTTGCAATCGGACAAAACTCAAAATACTCGGTTGACGGCGGAGTACTTTATCTGAAAGTCCCCAACGGCTTCACTCTGCTTGCATATCCCGCAGGCAAGAGCGGTTCCGTTAAAGTTATAGACGGCACTGTAAGAATTGCCGCAAGCGCGTTTGAAAACGCGTCGGGCGTAACGTCGGTAGAGCTTCCTTACGAATTAGCGGCGGTCGGTGACAAAGCGTTCTTCGGTTGCGGATCAACGCTGTACACGTTCGGTTGTCTCAGCGCTCCCGTTCTCGAAGCGAAACCGCTTACGGCTTCTGACTTCGCGGAAGGCAGCGATATGTATAAGGTGCTTGACGATACCGTTACAGGTCAGATAGCTACCGAAAAGTTCTACGGCAATTTCAAGAACTACGTCGCGCTCGTAATATATGCGGGGCAGGGCGGAGTAAAAGGTATTGAAGACTTGGGGCTTAAACTCATATGCCCTGAAAACGCAGTCGGCTTCGACGGCCGCATTTATTCCAACTTCTTCTCCGTGAGAGAGCGCAGCGAAGTCATAGCGGATTCAAACGCCCGCAACGCAAAAACTAAAATTGCGGCTTTGGAAAACATAAATGCCGTAGATAAGATAAAGGCGCTCACCGCAAACGACACGGCTTTAAGAGGCGAACTCGCAGAGTTGTTGAAAGCGGCGCGTGAAGCGTACAATGCAGTTATTGCGTCGCAGCGCGTGTTTGTGGAAAATTCCGCATATCTTATCGAGGCTGAGGCGGCAATGCGCGACAAAGCGCCCTTGTTCGGCGAAACCGTAACAAGAGAAAGAATGTACGTGTTTACCAATCCCGATAAGATGACTTACGTCCGCGGCGAAAGATTTGATTCAAAGGGCTTAACGCTCGTCATCGTATGGTCGGACGGTTCCGCACAGGAAATCAGCTCAGGCTTTACCGTAGGCGATACTGGTGCCCTTACGGAAACAAACCGCACCGTGCGCATTTCGTACGAGGGTTTAAGCGTAGTGCTTACAGTCACGGTAGAAAAGCCCGCAGTGCAGTCTCTTGCAATCGCGAACAATCCCAATAAACTCACGTACGCCCCCGATGAGAAATTCTCCACTTCAGGACTTATTCTGTCGGTAACATACGTGGACGGCGTTACAGAAATGTTATATAACGGATATACCGTTGAAGTAACGTCTTGGGAGCTTGGCGAAAACACCGTTACGTTCGGTTATGAAGGACAGACCGTATCCATAACCGTAACCGTTGCCGAGGAAGAGGGACCTATTATCGACCCTCCCAAACCGGTTGACAACAGCCCCGATTTAGGACTGATTTTGGCAATAGTATTGCCCGTAGCGGGAGTAATAGTCGTTGCGGGTGTAATCGTGCTTGTATTGATGCTTCGCAAGAAGTCGGCTAAAAAGCCCGAACAGAGCAACGAGGAAGCAGATAATTCTTCCGAAAGCTCCAATTAAATTTAATAAAAAGCTTAACGCGCGGACGAGATTTTCGTCCGCGCGTTTTTCACAGTATTTTTTAAAATTTCATATAATAGACGGGGCAATTATCAACCCGATTAAAAAAGCGAGGTAAACATAAACGAATATAAAACCTGAACAATTGATTGAACGGTATGCGACATACCCGACGGAGAAAAACACGTACGAGACAGAAGGGAAAAGGTATACCGTTACAAGACATTTTACGGGTGATAAAGATATAAACAAAGTAATGGCGGAGCTTTCCGTAAGCCGTGCAAACAGAGAAATGGGGTTGCAGTAATTTATGCCAAAGCACTTCGGCAGGACTGGTATATATATGCGTTTGTCCCGCGACGACGAGAAAGCGGGCGAATCAACCTCTATCGAACACCAGCGCATTATTCTGCAAAAATACGTTGCGGAAAACGGCGGTTCAATAATAGACGAGTACGTGGACGACGGCTGGTCGGGAACTAACTTTGACCGCCCTGCAATGCAGCGGATGTTAGAGGACGCTAAGTCGGGAAAAATAGACACTATTATAGTCAAGGACTTGTCGCGTTTCGGAAGAAATTACATACAGGTAGGTCAGTATATAGACTATATCTTTCCCGCATACGGCATACGCTTTATTGCTATAAACGACAACGTGGACACCGCGGACAGAAGCAGTACGGCAATGGATATGATGCCGATAATGAACGTGTTTAACGAATGGCACGCCGCAAACACAAGCAAGAAGATAAGGGCGGTTATGGAAGCCAACCAGCGCGCAGGTAAGTACACCAACTGGAACTATCCCTACGGCTACAAGGCGGGGACGGACGAAAACCGTACGGCGGTGATAGACGTAGAAGCCGCAAAAGTCGTAAGGCGCATTTTCGAATTGCGTGCGCAGGGAAATTCCGCACGGACCATTGCAATAATTCTGACCGACGACGGAATACCTAATCCCGCAACGTATTATACAAGGCTTGACGGCGGCAAATGGAACAGACCGTGTAAGCCCTACTGGTGCGCTTCAACCGTTACGGATATACTTTCAAATCCTACTTATATAGGTAATACCGTACAGCACAAAACCACGAGTATTTCTTATAAAAACCACAAGGTAATTAAAGTCCCCGAAAGTGAGCGGATAGTAAAGGAGAACGCGCACGAAGCAATTATAAGCCGTGAACTATGGGATAAAGTGCAGGCAATGAATAAATCCGTATCGAGAGGGAAGACGGATAAATATAATAAAACGCACGCTCTGTCTGGCTTAATTGTATGCCCCGATTGCGGCAGAAAATTAAAACTCAAATCAATCAACAGAACTTGCAAAAATTCCACCGTGCGTTCCGCTTATTTTTATTGCCGTACCTACATTGACGTGGGAAAAAAATACTGTTCCTCGCATTGCATTTCGGAAAGAGAGTTGGAAAAAATCGTGCTGTGCGACATTCAGTCTATGGCAACTAACGTTATTATTGACGAAGAAAAGGCAAGGGAAAGCTTTATAAAAGGCAGGGAAAAGAGTAACGAGCGGAATAGATATTCCGACGAAAAACAATTAAAAGCCTGCTATGACCGCCTTGCCGAGCTTGATAAACTGATACAAACTGCATTTGAAGAAAAAGTGCTGAATAATATGCCTGAAAGCGTGTGCGCAAATCTTATTGATAAGTACCAGAAAGAAAGAGCCGCCGCCCTTGAAGAAGTTTCAAAAATAAAAAAACGGCTTACCGAGGAAGGCAAAGACGACGTTGAAGAGTACGTAAGAAGATTAAAGAAATACGTTAACTGTGAAGAACTTACGCGCGAAACGTGTATGCAGCTTATTAATTTTATAACTGTAGGCGAAAAGAATGTTGACGGCGAGCGTGATATACATATCTATTATAACCTGACAAATGATGAAAACGTAAAACTATAAAAATTGCTTTCCCATTTATAGTGTGGGCAACAGGCCCCACCGGTCCCACGGGCGCAACTGGTGAAGTCGGTCCTACAGGTCCCACAGGTGTGGCAGGCGATATAGGCGCAACCGGTCCTACCGGCGCAACGGGTGAGGACGGTTTGGCAGCTACCATTGCAGTTGGCACGGTTGAAACAGCCGAACCCGATGCGCCCGCCGTTGTTAATAACAGCGGAACTGACACTAACGCCGTTTTTGATTTCGTCATTCCCCGCGGCGCTACGGGTGCAACGGGCGCGACAGGCGCTACAGGAGCAACGGGCGCGGCAGGCGCAACTGGTGCAACGGGCGCGGCAGGTGCTACAGGCGCAACCGGTGCAACAGGCGCGACAGGTGCAACGGGAGCTACCGGTCCTGCGGGCACAATTACTCCTGCGGCTGCGGTTGCCGACGTGGAAAGTACGCCTACTCCCGATGAGGTAGGAACAACGTTAAACGAATTGCTTGCTTCTTTGCGTGCGGCAGGCTTCTTGGCAACTTAACTCGAACCTTTAAATATTAAAACCACAAAACCGCGGATTTAATTCCGCGGTTATTTTTTGTTGCAAATTGATTGACGGCGACGGCAATAAAATATATAATATAGTGGTAATTGAGGCGTAGCGCAGTTGGTAGCGCGTATGGTTCGGGACCATAAGGTCGTGGGTTCAAATCCCGTCGCCTCAACCAT